>CALJLC010000438.1 GCA_937982605.1 uncultured Gemmatimonadales bacterium
ACCGCCCTCACGATCGCACGGGAGTGGGAGCGCGGCACGATGGAGCAGCTCGCCGCGACACCCGTGGGCCGCACTGAGGTCGTGCTCGGCAAGCTCCTCCCCTACCTCGGCATCGGCGTCTTCGACGTCACGCTCGCCGTCGTGGCGGGCATCGTGCTCTTCGGGACCCCGCTCAACGGCAGCGTCGTGCTCCTCGGCGTCATGACCGTCCTCTTCCTCGTGGGCGCGCTCGGGCTCGGCATCGTGATCTCGGCGGTGGTGAAGTCCCAGGTGCTCGCGACGCAGGTGGCGATGGTCGCGACGTACCTCCCTGCCCTCCTGCTCTCCGGCTTCATGTTCGACATCGCCAGCATGCCCGTCGTGCTGCGCGGCGTCACCTACCTCGTGCCGGCCCGCTACTTCATCACGGTCACGCGCGGGATCTTCCTCAAGGGGGTGGGCGTTTCGGTGCTGTGGCCCCAGGCGCTCCTGATGATCCTCTTCGCGGCCGTGGGCGTGGCGCTCGCCACGCGCGCCTTCCGCAAGGAGCTCGAGGCGTGAGCGGGTCAGCCGAGCGCCCGCGGAGGACGCGGCTGAACGCGCTTCGCATCCGGCGCATGGTCGCAAAGGAGTTCCGGCAGCTCTTCCGCGACCCCAAGACGAAGCGGATCATCTTCGCCTCCCCGATCATCCAGCTCCTGGCCTTCGGCTACGCGGTGAACACCGACGTGCGCAACGTCGCCACCGTCGTCGTCGATCACGACCACTCGGTCGAGTCGCGGGCGCTCCTGGACGCCTTCACGGCCTCCGGGTACTTCCGGATCGTCGAGCGCTCGGACCGTGCGTCGGCCATCGGAGAGGCGCTCGACCACGGGCGCGCCGTCGTCGGCCTGGAGATCCCGGCCGGATACTCGGCCGACCTGAAGGCGCGCCGCTCGCCGGCCGTCCAGCTCCTGGGAGACGGGACGAGCTCGAACACCGCCACCGTCGCGCAGGGCTACGCGGCCGAGATCGTCCAGGCGCACGGCGCGGGGCTCGCCGCCTCCCTCGGAGTGCGTCCGACGGGCGTCGACCTGTGCACCCGCGCGTGGTTCAATCCGTCGCTCGAGTCGCGGGTGTACAACGTGCCCGCCGTCATCGGCGTGATCGTCCTCATGATGTGCCTGATGCTCACGGCGCTGGGCATCGTGCGCGAGCGCGAGGTCGGGACGCTCGAGCAGCTCCTGGTCTCGCCGCTTTCGGCCGAGGAGCTCATCCTGGGCAAGACGATCCCCGTCGCGGGGATCGCGCTGCTCCAGATCACGGTGGTGACCGCGGTCGCGCTCCTCTGGTTCGGCATTCCCGTCACCGGCAGCGTGGCGACGCTTCTCCTGGCGGCGGTCTTCTTCATCCTCGCCGGGCTCTCGGTGGGCGTGTACATCTCGACGATCAGCGCGACGCAGCAGGAGGCCTTCCTGTCGATGTACATGTTCTTCCTGCCCGCGATCATCCTGTCGGGCTTTCTCTATCCGGTGCACACGATGCCGGAAGCCTTCGAGCTCATCACCTGGCTGAACCCGCTGCGACACTTCCTCGACGTCGTGCGCGCGGTCTTCCTGAAGAGCGCGGGCCTGCCCGACGTGTGGATCTCGATCGCGATCCTGATGGCGATGGCGGTGGCGGGGCTTACGTTCGCCACGCGCCGGTTCCGGGAGACGCTGTAGACGCCGGGAAGTCACGGGTGGTGTCGGACCGCCGCCGGAGGCGTGGGGGCGCGGCGATCCCGGAGTGGTGCCGCTTGACACTAGTTAATGATTCAATTATGGTCAGGTCATCTAAAGGTCGGATCGGCCACCTCCCCGACCCCGGGGCGATGGCTCGCGATAGGGAGACGACGATGACAGCGCCACTCAGAACCGCCGGTTTCCACCACATCACGATGGTGTCGAAGAACGCGCGCCGAACGCTCGACTTCTACGGAAGCCTGCTCGGGCTCGGCCTCGTGAAGAAGACCGTCAACTTCGACGACCCGGGCGCCTACCACCTCTATTTCGGGGACGACGGGGGGCGGCCGGGCACCATCCTGACCTTCTTCGAGTGGCCGAACGCCTCGAAGGGACACTGGGGCGTGGGCGGCGTGCATCACCTGGCGCTCGGCGTGGAGACCCCGGAGGCGCAGCTCAAGTGGAAGCGTCGGCTCACCGATGCCGGCGTGAAGGTCACCGGCCCGCTCGACCGGGGCTACTTCCGGAGCCTGTACTTCGCGGATCCGGACGGACAGATCCTGGAGATCGCGACCGCCGGACCGGGCTACGCCATCGACGAGCCCGCTGACGCACTCGGCCGGGAGCTGCTCGTGCCCCCGTCGGAGCGCCTTCCGGACGGACGGGACGAGGCGGCCATCGAGGCCACCACGCATCCCGAGCCGGTCTCCCGGGTCACGCCGGACATGCGCCTGCACGGCATCCACCACATCAGCGCCATCACCGACGACCTCGCCGCCGCCGGCGACTTCTACGAGGAGGCGCTCGGCCTTCGGCTCGTGAAGAAGACGTACAACCAGGACGACGGGAAGACGAAGCACTATTTCTGGGCCGCCTACGAAGGTGACGTCGTCGCGCCGCACTCGGCGATGACGCTCTTCGGGTGGGAAGGGAGCGACTACCGGGCGCGGCCCGGGACGGGTCAGACGCACCACGTGGCCTTCCGGGCCGAGAACGCCGAGCAGCAGGTCGCCTGGCGCGAGCACCTTCTCGGGCTCGGGCTCAACGTCAGCCCGGTCATGGATCGCTCGTACTTCGAGTCGATCTACTTCAGGGCGCCGGACGGCCTCCTCTGCGAGATCGCGACGGACGGGCCCGGCTTCGCCATCGACGAGTCCGTCGAGGAGCTGGGCGAGGGCCTCATGCTGCCCGCCTGGCTCGAGCCGCGCCGCGAGGACATCGAGCGCTCGCTGGTGACGCTGCCGTGAGGGGGGCGCCGACGAGCGGGCACGCGGCCGGGCTCGACTACGACGTGAGCCTTCCGGAGGGAGCCGGCGACGGAACGACCGTCGCCGTGCTCCTGCACGGTCGCGGGAGCCACAAGGGCGACCTCCAGGCGCTCGGGCCGGTGCTGCCCGAGTCGTGGGCGATCGTGACACCGCAGGCGCCCTTCGCCGGCGCCGAGTGGGGCTATGGGCCCGGCTGGGCGTGGTACCGCTACATCGCCGAGAACCGCGTGGTTGCGGAGACGCTCGACGAAAGCCTGGGGCTGCTCGACGCCTTCCTCGACGCGCTGCCGGACACGCTCGGCTTCACGCCGGGCACGGTCGTGCTCGGGGGCTTCTCCCAGGGGGGGACGACGAGCGTGGCGTACGCGCTCGCGAACCCGGGCCGGGTCGCGGCCGCGCTCAACCTCTCCGGCTTCCTCGCCTCGCACGTGTCGCTGCCTTCGGGTGCGGCCGCTGCCGAGGCGACGCCGATCTGCTGGGCACACGGTCAGCGCGATCCGAACATCCCCTTCGGGATGGCGATCTCCGGGCGCGACGCGCTGCGCCAGGCCGGCGTCCCCCTCGTCGCGGTCGACTACCCGATCGGCCACTGGATCGTCCCGGAGGCGATCCACGAGGCGGTCGCGATGGTGGAGTCGCTCGGCTAGCCCCCGGCGTAGCCCGTCAGCTCCACGTAGCCGCGCCCCGACACCGTGCGCCCACCCTCCCCTGCACCACGCACCCGCACCGAGCCCTCCCAGTAGCGGAAGGCGACGCGCAGCTCCTGGTCGAGCACGGCGGGCTCGACCGTGAGGTCCCACCCCCGCTCCGGGACGCGGATGCGCCATCCGGAGGGGTAGGCCGACCCGTCGACCGGCGACGCCCACGTCCCGGTCGGCTCCACGAGGACCTCGCTTCCCCACTCGAGCGGAACGCGCCGCCCGCCGGGATCGATCAGCACCCCGTCACTGAGCGGATCCGGCGAGCCGTCCGACAGCCGGAGCTGGTAGACCATCATCTCCCAGCCGTCGTCGAGCTGGAGCGCGAACCAGTCCCACCCGACCTGATCCCCGGAGAGCGCCGAGGTTGACCACTCGCGGTCGAGCCACGCGAGCCCGCGCACGGCGGTCGTGTCCCCGTCGACGACGACGCGGCCCGAGGCCGGCATGCGCGTGTGCGCATAGTAGAAGGAGGCGTTGCCCGGCTCCGCGCCCTTCTGGCTGAGCCCGTCGACGCCCTGCCGCACGTGCGGCTTGCCCGCCTCGAGCACGAGCTCGATCTCGGCGCCGTTGCCGTCCGCCGCGAGGCGCAGCGGGAAGACGACGGCGGCCGGATCGTCCGGGGCCGCGCCGGTCCGGCGGGCCCCGCCGCCGGTGGCTCCGCCCGCGGCCGGCCTCGCGGTGCCGTCGACCGACGCCAGCGTCCAGTCCTCGAGCCAGACCCGGAACGGCTCGGCCTGCGCACCGGCCAGACCGCCCGCGCCGCGGGCGAAGAGCTCCGTGGCCCGGAAGTCGTCGTTCGCGATGTCGGTGAGCGCGAAGTGGCCCATGTACGCCTGGTTCGTCGCCCACGCCGACGGCCCTCCGGGCGGCGTCGGGGCGAGCGCGCTGCGGAAGATCGTGAACTGGAAGCCGAAGTCCCGCCCGTCGTCCGCGGTCAGATTCCCGGTGGCGTACCACCACTCGGTGCGGAAGTCCTCGTGCGGACCGTGGTCGGCCGGGAAGACGAAGTCGCGCGGCTCGAGCGCACGCGCGTACCCGACGGTGTCGGCGCCGCCGAGCGTCCCGACGAGCGAGAGCGTGAACGCCTCGTCCCGGTCGGCCGCGTCGGGTCCCGCGTCGCCGGCACACGCGCCGACGAGGAGCGCCGCCACGACCGGTCCGGCCCACCGGCGCCGCGCCCCCGTCATTCGCCCCTCAGCGCGAGCGCCGGCGAGGCGCGCGACATGCGCCACGCCGGGTAGAGGCCGGCGACGAGCGCGCCGGCGAGCGCCAGCCCGATCGCCTGGAGGAGCACGTCCGGCCCGACCTGCATGTCCAGCGTCCAGCCGAACGAGCGCTTGTTGACCACGTAGATCATCACCACCGAGAGGACGAGTCCCATCGGGACGGCGAGCACGCCCGACACGAGGCCGATGAGCCCCGTCTGCGTAACGACCAGACCGCGGAGCTGACCCGGCGTGAGGCCCTGCGCCCGCAGCAGCCCGAGCTCGCGCGCCTTCTCGAGCTGGAGCGCGGCGAGCGCGCTGAGGACGCCGACGAAGGCGACGATGAAGGCGAGCAGTCGCAGCACGGCGGTGACCTGGAAGGTCCGGTCGAAGACCTCGAGCGACGCCGAGCGGAGCGTATCGTTGGAGCGGGCGACGACGGCCCGACCCTCGGGCACGAGCGCGAGCAGCTCCTCGACGACGACCTCCGAGTCGGCGCCCGGCTCGAGGAAGAGGCCGAGCGACGTCACACCCGGATCGTCGAAGAGGCGGTCGTAGAGCGTGCGCCCCATCATGACCGTGCCCTGCTCCGAGCCGTAGTCGTAGAAGACGCCGGCGATCGGGATCTCGACGTCACCCTCGATCCCGCCGACCACCACGGGGTCCCCGACGTCGAGTCCCCGGCGGTAGGCGTACGGCTCCGAGACGATCACCGCCTCACCCGCCCGGAAGCGGGCCATGATCTCCTCCGCGTTCCCGGAGAGGAAGTCGAAGGCGCCTTCGCCGCGAGGGTCGAGGTCGAGGGCGACGAGCCGGTACGCGTCGTCCTCGCGCAGCACGTCGAAGCCGCGGTACGTGCTGTACCCGGAGACGGCGGGGTGCGCGACGAAGGCGTCCAGGACGTCCGGCCAGAGCGTGCCCGCCGCACGCGAGGCGGTCGGTCCGGGCAGCGAGACGTAGACGTCGGCGCGGAGCGTGCCGTCGAGCCATCGGACCAGCGTGGCCCGGAAGCTCTGGATCATCACGCCGAGCCCCACGGTCACGGAGACGCCCACGACGAGCGCGGCGATCGCCGGCGCGGTGCGGCTGAGGCCGCTCCCGACGCCCCGCCCGGCCATCACGCCGAGCGTCCCTCCGAGCGCGCGGAGCACGGGTCGCAACAGCGCCACCAGAAGGAGCGTCCCGGCCGGCGTGATCAGCGCCAGCCCGGTGATGATGAAGAAGAGCGCGGTGAAGGAGACGAGCAGGCTCGCCGTGGGCACGAGCAGCAGGAGCGCGCCGACGGCGCACATCCCCACCCCCGTGGCCGCGGCCGCAGGCACCAGCCGTCGCACGCGCGACTCGACGACCGAGCGAAGGGCCGCCAGACGGGGATTGGCGCCGGCAGCCTCGAGCGCGGGCGGGAGCGCCGCGAGCAGCGTCGCGCCGACGCCGAGCGCGGCCGCCTTTGCGATCAGGATCGGCTCGACCGCGACGTCCTGCACCGAGACCGAGAAGTAGAGGTCGTTGATCGTTCGCGTGACCATGCCGACCAGCCCCCGCGCCAGCACGAGGCCCGCTCCGACGCCGATCACCGCACCGATCGAGCCGATCCAGGCGGCCTCGGTGAGGATGACGCGAACGACCTCGTCGCGGGTGACGCCGAGGGCGCGCAGCCGCCCCAGGATGCCCCGTCGCTGCACGACCGAGAAGGTGACCGCGTTGTAGATCAGGAACATCCCGAAGATCAGCGCGAGGAGGCTCAGCGCGGTGAGGTTCACGTCGAAGGCGGCGATCATCCCCGACATCGTCTCGGACCGGCGGCCCACGGCGTCGACCCCGACACCGTCCGGGAGCGCCGTCTCGATCCGGCCGAGCAGGCCGGAGGCCTCGTCCTCGGGACGCAGGAGGAGGTCGATGCGCGAGAGCAGCCCGGGCATGCGCAGGACCTCCTGCGCGCCGGCCACGTCCATGAGCACGACGTCGGAGAGCCCCGCGCGCGTCAGCTCGTCGGCCGGGTCGACGAGCCCCACGACCGGCAGACGCCACGACTCGCCTTCGACGAGCAGCGGCAGGGAGTCCCCCGGCGCCAGGCCCGCCCCCTCCGCGACCGGCCTGGAGAGCACGACGCCCCGCCGCGTGGCGACGATCGCCGAAACGTCGAGGCCGGTGTCGCCTCCGGCCACGTACGGGCGGAACGGGCCCTCGGAGAAGGGGTCGATCCCGAGGATCCTCAGCGCCCGCCCGGGAACGAGAGGCGACTGTCCGAACCCCTCCACCACGGGCGCGGCCGCGCCCACGTCCTCTTCGATGCGCAGGCGGGCCAGAATCGCCTCGTCGATCCGCCCGATCTCGCTCACGACGACGTGCGTCGCCCGGCCGGAGACCGTCTCGGCCGAGACCCGAAAGCCCGCCTGCGCGCTCTGGATCGCCACGTCGATCGAGAGAACGACCGCCACGCCGAGCGCGACCCCGAGCACGGAGAGGACGAGCTGGAGGCGGTGCTGCGTCAGGTAGCGCAGGCTCGCCTTCGAGAGCAGTCGCACGGCGGCGCTCGCTTCAGCGGCGCGGCACGGCGGGACGAGGCGTCGTGGCGACCCGCGCCGTCGACTCCCCGGCGGCGGCGCTGCTCGCTTCACCAGCCTGCGGGACACCCTCCTCGACCAGCCTGCCGTGATCGACGCGCAGCACCCGGTCCATGCGAGCCGCCAGCTCGCGCGAATGCGTCACTACGACCAGCGTCGCACTCGCGCGAGCTGGCGGCTCGCATGGAAGATCGGAAGAGCACACGTCTG
>CALJLC010000439.1 GCA_937982605.1 uncultured Gemmatimonadales bacterium
CGCTCGACCTCACCGAGCTGATGGCGGAGGAGCGGGGCTGGTCGGTCGACGTCGAGGGCTTCGAGGAGGCCCTCGAGGCGCAGCGCGCCCGCTCGCGCGCCGACCGCAAGGCGAGCGCGCAGGACGTCGACGAAGCCCTGGACGCCGAGGGGTGGCGCACGCTCTCCGACGAGCCACAGGACTTCGTCGGGTACGAGCGGCTCGAGGCCGATACGCAGGTGCTCCGGTTCAAGCTCACCGACGACCGGCTCGGCCTCGTCCTGCGCGACAATCCCTTCTACGTGGAGAGCGGTGGGCAGGTCTCGGACGTCGGACGTGTCCGGGGTGACGGCTGGAGCATGGAGGTGGAGCAGGTGGCGAAGGTCGGCAGCGCCACCGCCGTTTTCGGTCGGCCGGAGGGCGGCTTCCCCGCCGAGGCCGAGAGTCCCGTGGGGGTGCACGCCGTCGTGCCGTCGGCGGTTCGCGGAGATACGATCCGGAACCACACGGCCACGCACCTCCTCCACGCCGCGCTGCGCTCCGTGCTCGGCGACCACGTGGTGCAGCGAGGCTCACTCGTGGCGCCCGAACGGCTGCGCTTCGACTTCGCGCACACCGCCCCGATGACCGAAGCCGAGATCGCCGAGGTGGAGTCGATCGTCAACGAGGGCGTCTGGGCGAATCACGCCGTGGAGATCGATCACCGGCCGTACGCCGAGGCCGTCGAAGCCGGCGCGATGGCACTCTTCGGCGAGAAGTACGCCGACGTGGTGCGCGTGGTCCACGTCCTGGGCGTGAGCATGGAGCTGTGCGGCGGCACCCACGTCGCCTCGACGGGCGACATCGGGCTCTTCCGCATCGTCGGGGAGTCCGGGGTGGCGGCCGGGGTGCGTCGCATCGAGGCGCTCACGGGCCGCGGCGCCTTCGGCTACCTGGCCGACCGGGAAGCCGAGCTCGGCGAGGTGGCGGAGATCCTGCGCACACGGCCGGACAACGTGAAAGGCCGCGCGCGTCAGCTTCTCGAGGAGAAGGCCGAGCTGGAGGGCCTTCTCGACGAGCTGAGGGCCGGCGGCGGGGCGGGGGAGGCGGTGGTCCACGGAGAGACGATCGAGCTCGCCGGGGGCGGGGCCACCTCCTATCGCGGTGTGAAGCTCCGGGCCAGGGACGTCGACGACGCGCGCCGCTGGGGCGATGCCTTCCTCGGGGCCGGAGAGAGCGGCGTCGCCGTGCTCGCGGCGGAGATGCCGGGGGAGAAGCGGGCTCTGCTGGCCTTCGTCTCGGACGACATGATCTCTCGCGGCGTCCGCGCCGACGCCGTCGTGCGCGAGGTCGCGTCCGTCGTCGGCGGCCGGGGGGGCGGGCGACCCCACATGGCCCAGGCCGGGGTCGAGGACCCCGAGCGCCTCGACGAGGCGCTGGCCGCGGGCGCGGCGGCGGTACGCACGATCCTGGCCGGCGATTCGTCGTGACCGGCGCGCGCCGCTGGCTCGACTCCCGAACGCCCGCCCCTCCGGCGGAGTTGCGTGCGGCAGTCGACGCCGGGCTCGCGGCCGGGGCGGACGTCGGAGGTGCGGCTCGGAGCGCCCCTCCCTCGAGCTCCCCGGTCGAGCTGCTGACGGGGGCGGCGGTCGCCCGCCTCACCGCCGCGCTCGAGCGGCCCGGGCGCGTGCGGGAGAGCGCCTTCGACCTCCTCGCGGCCGACGCGCTGGCCACGTACGCCTGCGAGGCGGCGCTCGACGCCGACGACCCGGGACCGGCGCTCGCCCGCCTCGGGCGCCGCCTCCTGGAATCCGGCGGGGCTTCGTGAACTTCCACGGGGAGGCCTCGCTCGTCGACGTCCACAATCACCTGGTGCCGGGCGTCGACGACGGAGCCCGGGACGTCGCGGCGGTCCTCGCCTCGATCCAGCGCATGTCGGCCGCGGGCATCCGGCGCATCGTGACGACCCCGCACATCGACGCGAGCCTCACCCACGACCCCCGTCGCCTGGAGGAGCGGCTCGGCGAGGTCGACCGTGCCTTCGCGGAGGCGGCCGCCGCAGTGGAGGCCGCGTTCCCCGACGTGCAGTTCCTCCGGGGGCACGAGGTCATGATCGACGTTCCCGAGCCCGAGCTCGACGACCCCCGCCTCCGGATGAACGGCACCCCGTTCGTCCTCGTCGAGTGGCCGCGCCTGCAGGTACCGCCCGGGACCCCCCGGGTGATCCAGTGGCTCCGCGACCAGAAGTACGTGCCGATCATCGCGCACCCGGAGCGGTACGCCGGCGTGGTCGAGACCCCCGGCATCATGCGTCGCTGGAAAGCCGCGGGCGCCCTGCTCCAGGTCAACTACGGGTCCTTCGTCGGGCGCTACGGCGCGTCGGCCCAGCAGGCCGCCTTCGCGATCCTCGAGCACGGGCTCGCCGACTACCTCGCGTCGGACTTCCACGGCCACGCCGGGCTCGGGATCTATCGCAAGTAGGCGTGGGCGGCACTCGAGGCCCGTGGCTCGGTCGAGATCCTCGAGACGCTCTGCCGCACCAATCCGTCCCGACTGATCGAGGGGCTGGGTCCGCTCCCGGTGACGCCCCTGCCGGGCGCTCCGGGGCTCCTCGGCCGGATCCGTGGGATGATGAAGAAGAGCCGGGACCGGCGGCCCGCCGACTCCCGAACGTTTCCGGGAGAATAGACCGTGGATCGACTGATCGACCTGAGCGGGCGCAACGCCGTGGTCACCGGGGGCTCGCGCGGCGTCGGCCGCGCCACGGCCCTCCTGCTGGCCCGTGCGGGCGCCTCCGTGGGGATCGGATACCGGAGCAGGGAGGACGAGGCCGCGGAGGTCGTCGAGGCGTGCCGCGCCCTGGGGGTTCACGCGTGGGCCCACGGCGGCGACCTCTCCCGGGTGTCCGACGTGGAAGCGCTCTTCGAGCGATCGGACGCGGAGTTCGACGGACTCGACCTCTTCGTCGGCAACCACGGGGTCTGGCCTCCCGACGACGTGCCGCTGGCGGAGATGTCCGACGAGCAGTGGCACCACACGATGGAGGTGAACCTCCACTCCGTCTTCTACGCCTGCCGGGCGGCCGCGCGGCGACTGCGCGACGACGGCCGGATCGTCCTCGTCGGCAGCACCGCGGGACAGCGCGGGGAGGCATTCCACGCCGACTACGCGTCGACGAAGGGCGCGATGATCTCCCTGGTGAAGGGCTTCTGCATCGAGCTCGCGCCCCGCGGGATCACCGTGAACGTCGTCGCTCCGGGATGGATCGACACGGAGATGTCGGCGTCGGCGCTGGGAGGCCCGACGCGCGCGGCGATCGAGGCGGCGATCCCCCTGGGTCGCGTGGCGTCGGCCGACGACGTGGCGGGTCCGATCCTCTTCCTCTGCTCCGCGCTCGGCCGCCACCTCACGGGCGAGATCCTGAACGTGAACGGCGGCGCGGTCCTGGTGGGATGACGGCACCGCGCCCGGCCGCGCCCTCGGCGGTGCGCTGGATCACGCGGACGCTCGAGGACTCCGGTTTCGAGACCTGGACGGTCGGCGGCGCCGTGCGCGACGCGCTTCTCGGCCGACCTTCGGGGGACTGGGATCTGGCCACCCGGGCGACGCCCGAGCAGGTGCGCCGCCTCTTCCGGCGGACCGTACCGATCGGCGTGGAGCACGGAACCGTGGGCGTCCTGTCCCGGGACGGCACGATGTACGAGGTGACGACCTTCAGGCGGGACGTCGAGACCGACGGACGGCACGCCGTCGTCGCCTTCGCCGATTCGATCGAGGAGGACCTGGCCCGCCGGGACTTCACGATCAACGCCGTGGCGTGGCACGCGCTGCGGGAGGAGCTCCGGGATCCGTACCACGGGGAAGCCGACCTCCGGGCCCGTGTGTTGCGCACCGTCGGGAGCGCGGAGGACCGCTTCCGCGAGGACTACCTCCGGATCCTGAGGGCGCTCCGCTTCGCCGGGCGTTTCTCGCTGCGGATCGACGAGGATACCTGGCGGGCGCTCCGGGCGCTCGTGGGGGAGCTGCCGGTGCTCTCCCCCGAGCGGATCCGTGAAGAGCTCCTCAAGGTCCTGGGTCAGGATCCGACGCCGTCGGTGGCGCTCGAGCTCTACGCCGAATCCGGCGCGCTCGACGTCCTCTACCCCGAGCTGGAGGCGCTCCGGGAGGGGCCGACCTGGGTGGGGACGCTCCGGACGGTCGATCGGCTGCCGACGGGCCGCCCGCACCTGCGGCTGGCCGGTCTGCTGCGGGGCGTCCCGCCCGAGGGCGCCGCCGCCGTGCTCCTCAGGCTTCGCCTGTCGAACGCGCTCACGGATGGCATCGCGCACCTGGCGGCGGCGGCGCCGATCCCTTCCGTGGAGGCGCCGGACGCCGACGTGCGCCGGTGGCTGAGCCGCCACGGGCCCGACCGACTCACGCCGGTGGCGAGGCTCGAGCTCGCGGCGGCGCGCGCCGGCCCGGGGGGCGATCCCGAGCGGGTCGTGGAGGCGTGGAGGCGGGCCCGGGCGATCCGCCGCGAAGGACCGCCGCTCGGCCTCTCCGACCTGGCGCTCGACGGCCGGGACCTCATGGCGCTCGGACTGAAGCCCGGCCCCCGCTTCAAGACGATCCTGGGCACGCTCCTGGACCGGGTCCTCGACGACCCCGCCTCGAACGTGCCGGACGTGCTGCTCGAGCACGCCCGGGAGCTGGCCGCCGGGCGGGGGGAGGGGAGGCGCGACGATGGCTGAGCTGGATCTGTTCGGTGGGAAGGGCGGAACCGGAAACGACGCCGCGGGCCGCTCGTCCGGGACGACGGGAGAGATCGACCCGTCGGCGCCGCTCGCCGCGCGCATGCGGCCCCGGAGCCTCGGGGAGTTCCGGGGGCAGGGGCACCTCCTCGGAGAGGGAAGGGCGGTCCGGGCCATGCTCGACGCGGGGCGCGTCGGCAGCATGATCCTCTGGGGCCCGCCGGGGAGCGGGAAGACGACGCTGGCCCGTCTGCTCGCCGAGGAGGCGGGTGTGACCTTCGTGCCGTTCAGCGCGGTCACCGAAGGGGTGGCGCGCGTGCGCGAGATCATCGCCGAGGCCGGCGAGCGGAAGCGTGCGACGGGGCGGCAGACGCTGCTCTTCTGCGACGAGATCCATCGCTTCAACAAGGCGCAGCAGGACGCCTTCCTTCCGCACGTCGAGGCGGGCACCGTCGTGCTCGTCGGCGCCACCACGGAGAATCCCTCCTTCGAGATCGTGCGACCGCTCCTGTCCCGGGCGCCGGTCTACGTGCTCGAGCCCCTCGGGGTCGACGAGCTCCGCGGCATCCTCGACGAGGCGCTCGGGTCTCCGCGCGGGCTGGCCGATCGGGGCGTCCGCGCCACGGACGAGGCCCTCGACTTCGTGGCCGAGGCCTCCGACGGGGACGCGCGCCGGGCCCTCGGGGTGCTCGAGGCCGCTTCGGACCTGGTCGGGAGGGGCGGCACCATCGACATCGAGGCGGCGCGCGAGGCGCTCCAGCACCGCTTCGCGACGTACGACAAGTCGGGAGAGGAGCACTACAACCTCATCTCGGCGCTCCACAAGGCCGTACGCGGGAGCGACCCCGACGCCGCGCTGTACTGGCTGGCCCGGATGATCGCGGGAGGTGAGGACCCGCTCTACATCGCGCGCCGGATGGTCCGCATGGCGACCGAGGACATCGGCCTGGCCGACCCCGCCGCCCTCCAGGTCACGCTGGCCGCACGGGACGCCTACCACTTCCTGGGGTCACCGGAGGGGGAGCTCGCGCTCGCCCAGGCCGCGATCTACCTGGCCACCGCGCCCAAGTCGAACCGCGCCTACGTGGCGTGGGCCCGGGCCGGGTCGCGGGCCCGCGAGACGCCGGCGGCGCCGGTCCCGATGCACATCCGGAACGCCCCGACGGGGCTCATGAAGGAGCTCGGCTACGGCACCGGATACCGCTACGATCCGGACGAGGAAGAGGGCGTCGCGGACCAGCACTACCTGCCCGACGCGCTCCGCGGTGAGCGCTACTACGAGCCCGGTCGCTTCGGCTTCGAGAAGACCGTGGCCGAACGCCTGCGCTGGTGGGCCGAGCGCCGCGGCGCGTCGGGCGAGTAGGACGCCTCGAAACCCCTACTTGCCGACGCCCACCTTCGGTATCGTAGTGGCGAACCCTCTCGGGAATCGGCCGGGGCCGGCCGGAGGTGAAGGATCCCGACGCAACTCATCGATCTGAAGACGCCGGTCGATCGCGCCGTGCTCGTCGGCGCACCCGATCGCGCCACCTCGCGCGACCTCGCCGACGATCACCTCCTCGAGCTGGGCCGCCTGACCGACACCGCCGGCGGCACGGTGGTCGGCACGCTCGTGCAGCGCCTCGAGGCGCCCAACCCGCGCTTCTACCTCGGGGAGGGCAAGGCCCGCGAGCTGCGCGACCTCGTGCAGGCGCGCTCGGCCGACCTCATCGTCTTCGACGAGGAGCTCAGCCCCGCGCAGGGGAAGAACCTGGAGGAGCTGATCGGCGTCCGGGTCATGGACCGGTCCGAGCTGATCCTCGACATCTTCGCCACGCGCGCGCGCTCGAAGGAAGCCCGCATGCAGGTCGAGCTCGCCCAGCTCGAGTACCTCCTGCCGCGGCTGCGCCGGATGTGGAGCCACCTCTCCCGGATCCGCGGCGGCATCGGCCTGCGCGGCCCCGGCGAGACCCAGCTCGAGACCGACCGTCGCCTCATCGGAGTCCGCATCCGGGACCTGAAGCGCAAGCTCGAGGACGTCGCCAAGGCGAGGGCGGTGCAGCGCCGCTCCCGGGAGGGGAGCTATCGGGTGGCGCTGGTGGGCTACACCAACGCCGGCAAGTCCTCGCTGCTGCGTGCGCTGTCGGGCTCCGAGCTCTTCGTTGAGGATCGCCTCTTCGCGACGCTCGACTCCGCGACCCGCAGCGTCGATCTCGGCTCCGGGTACGAGGCGCTCCTGACCGACACCGTCGGGTTCATCCGGAAGCTGCCCCACCACCTGGTGGCCTCGTTCCGCTCCACGCTCGAGGAGGCGGCCGAGGCCGACGTCCTCCTGCACGTGGTCGATGCGTCCCATCCGGACTGGGAGGAGCAGAAGCAGATCGTCGAGGAGGTGCTCTCGGACCTGGGTCTGGCGAATCACGATAAGATTCTGGTATTCAACAAGATAGATCGCATGACTTCGAGTGATGTCGACTCTCTGCGTGACCGGGTGCGGGCGTTCGAGGGGACCCCCGCGGTCTTTCTGGCCGCGCACCGCCCGGAGAGCCTGGAGGCGCTGCGGGAGACGCTGCGCACCCGGGTCCGCGGCCGGCTGGCGCAGGTCGTCCTGAGCATCCCGGCGGAGGACGGCGAGGCGATCGCGACCGTGTACCGGGAGGGTGAGGTGATGTCGCGCTCGGACGAGAGCCTCACCGTGTCGCTCACGGCCCGGGTCCCGCACGGCGTGCTCGGGCGACTGACCGGCCGGCGTGGCGTGATCGTGCAGGAGGCCGTGTGATGTCTTCGGTGGCGATCGTGGGCCCGGGACGCATGGGGCTTTCCCTGGCCTCGGCGCTCGCGCGCAGCGACGCGCTCCGGGAAGTGGTCGTCTTCGGGCGGCACCCGGAGCCGCCCTCGCATCCGGTCTTCTCGGAAGCGGCGGTCCGCTACGTCTTCGGGCTGGAGCCGCTCGCCGCCGACACGGCCGCGGTCCTCCTGACGGTGCCGGACGGGGCCGTTCCCGAGATCGCGTACCATCTGGCGGAGCGGGGCGACGCGCCCGACGGATGCGCCGCCTTCCACCTTTCCGGCACGCTCCCCACGGACGTTCTGGAGCCGCTCCACCGGAGGGGCTACGGGGTCGGCTCCTTCCATCCGCTCGTCGTGCTGACCGATCCCGACGGTGCGGCGGCACGGTTCGCGGGCGGCTTCGTCGCCGTCACCGCGGCACCCGGTCCCTTCCGGACGGCGGTCGCGCTCGCGGAGGCCCTGGGCATGGAGGTGTTCGCGATCCCCGCCGCGCGCCGGCCCCTCTACCACGCGGCCGTCACCCTCGTCGAGTCCGCGGTGGTGCCCGTGGTGGCGCGCGCGGCCGAGCTCCTCGAGCGCGCCGGCGTCGATGCCGACGACGCGCTCCCGGCGGTGGTCTCCCTGGCACGCGGCTCGCTGACCTCGCTCGTCGAGGGCGGGGTCGCCGAAGCCGGGGGCGGCGTCCGCGGGCGCGCCGACGCGGAGACCGTCGCGCTCCACCTGCGCGCGCTGGACCCCGGCGACCAGAGGCTCTACGTGGCCTTCACCCGGGAGCTGATCCACCTCACCGACGCCGTGGCGGGCGGGGCGCCCGACGCCGAGCGGGCCGAAGTCGAGGCCCTCCTGGCGCCGCACCTGACGCTCGAGCCGACGGGCGCCGGGGGCTGAGATGCGTCTCTACGTCAACATCGACCACGTGGCCACGGTCCGGCAGGCGCGTCGCACCGACGAGCCGGATCCGGTCCGGGCCGCGGTGCTCGTCGAGCTGGCGGGCGCCGACGGGATCACGGTGCACCTGCGCGAGGATCGTCGACACATCCAGGACCGGGACGTCGACCTGCTCATGCGCACGGCCCGCACTCCGGTGAATCTGGAGCTCGCCGCGTCGTCGGAGATCCTCGACCTCGCCTGCGAGTGGCGGCCGTTCCAGGCCACGCTCGTCCCCGAGAAGCGGGAGGAGATCACCACCGAGGGCGGCCTCGCCCTCCCCGACGCGGCCCAGCGCGCGGCGATCGAGGCGGCCGTCGGGCGCCTGGCGGACGC
>CALJLC010000440.1 GCA_937982605.1 uncultured Gemmatimonadales bacterium
GAAGTTCTCGACGTGGATCTACACGATCGCGAGCAACCTGGCGAAGAACGAGCTCAGGAACCGCTCCCGCAATCCTCTGGTGCTCTTCCAGACGCTCAAGAAGAACTGGGACGCCGACCACCGGCCGCTCGAGTGGGAGGACACCCAGTACAAGCCCGACGACCTGTTCCGGAAGCGCCATCTGCGCGCCAAGGTCGAGGAGGCCGTCGCGCAGCTGCCGGAGCACCACCGCATCGTCTTCGTCCTCCGGGAGATGGAGGGGAAGACGTACGAGGAGATCGCCGACATCACCGGATGCAACCTCGGCACGGTGAAGAGCCGGCTCAACCGGGCGCGCAACAACTTCGCGCACATCATCGCCCCGATGATCGACTGACTCCGGTCGATCCGGGTCGAGCCCGCACGACGCGGGGTGGGGTGGGGAGAGCCCTCGCCGGGCCGACCGGCGGGGGCTCGTTCGCGTCCCGGAGGCGACGGGCCCGGGTGGGGAACCCTCCCGGGGCGGCACAGTATCACCTGAGCACGCGATCCGGGACGCTGGCGCCCGGACCCAGCGAAGAATGGTGTTGATGAACTGTTCCGAAGTCGTCGCGCGGTTCAGCGAGTACCTCGACGGTACCGCTGCCCAGGCGGAGGCCGAGGCCATCGATCGGCATCTCGACGGCTGTCCGCGGTGCGTCCGCTACCGCAACGTCATCGAGCACGGCGCACGGGTTCTCCGCCAGCTGCCGGAGCCCGAGCTGCGGGAGGATTTCGAGCCCCGGCTGCGGCACCGACTCTACCACGTGGACGACGAGCGCACGCTCCGCGCCCACGCGGCGTCGGGGTCGCCCGCGATGGCCGTCCTCGGCATCGCGCTCCTCCTGACCGCGGTCGCGTGGTCGCCCCGGCTCTTCGTCGGGGACCCGGTGGTCCATCTCGAGCCGATCGTCGTGGACCGCGCGCCGCGTCGGACGCCGTTCCGCCCCGCGAGCACGCCGCCCGGGACGTTCAGCACCAAGACCGACCCCGGCCTCGACGGCAGGCTGTGGGAAGGCATGCTGCTGTACGACTTCACGCCGCTGTCGCAGCGGTACGAACAGCGCTCGCGCGCCCGGAGCGTCGCCCGAGCCGACCGCTGACCGGCGGTTTCGCCGCGGCCTCCGTCGCGTGAGATTCCGGGCGTGACCGCCCTCGCTTCCGTCCCGTCGCTCGGCAAGGACCCGGGAGGCGTCTTCTACCTGCACGGAGAGGACGAATTCCGGAAGGACCAGGTGGTGCGCGCCCTGATCGACGCACACCTCGATCCGGCCACCTCCGACTTCAACCACGACCCCGTGCGGGGTGGTGAGACCGACGCGGAGACGCTGGCTTCCCTCATCGCGACGCCCCCGATGATGGCCGAGTGGCGCGTCGTGGTCGTCCGCGACGTGGAGGCCCTGGCCAGCTCGAAGCACGCGCGGGACGTCCTGCTGCAGGCGGCGGAGAACCCACCTCCGGGGCTCGCGCTGATCCTGAGCTGCACGGTGCCGTCGGGGTCGAAGGCGAAGTTCTACCGGGAGCTCGCCCGTCATGCCCGATCGGTGGAGTTCCGGGCCATCACCGAGGCCGACGTGCCCGGATGGCTCATCGAGCGTGCGCGCGAGGAGCACGGGGTCGAGATCGAAGTCGACGCGGCGCGGTCACTGGGCGCCGCCATCGGGACGAGCCTCGGCGTCCTCTCGCAGGAGCTGGCCAAGCTGGCCGACTTCGTGGGCGAGCGGGAGACGATCACGCTCGACGACGTCCGTGCGGCGGGGACCCGGCTGCCCTCGCAGGACCGCTGGCAGTGGTTCGACCTGGTGGGTCAGCGGAAGTTCGAGGACGCCCGGTGTGCGCTGCCGGTCCTTCTCGGCCAGGGGGAGACGGGGGTCGGCCTCGTGATCGGGCTGTCGACGCACCTCCTGCGCCTGGGCATCCTGCTCGAGAAGGGGCAGAGCGGCCTCGAGGCCGCGCTGCCGTATCACCAGAAGTTCCTGGCCCGGCGGGTCGCGCCCCAGGCGAAGGGCTGGACCGTACGCGAGATCGACCAGGCGCTCGAAACGCTCCTCGATGTCGATCGTCTGCTCAAGGCCAGCCCGCACACCGACGAGCACTTCCTCGAGAGCTGGATCCTGGGCCTCGGCGTCCGGGCGGAGGCCGCATGAACCGCTGCGCTCGTGTTCTTCTCCTCGCCGCCGCCACGGCCCTCCTCCTCCCGCCGTCGGCCGAGGCCCAGTCGGGGCTGGAGCAGGTGGAGCGGCTCACGCGCCTGGGCCGGACGGAGGAAGCCCGCGACGTGCTCCTGACCTGGTGGGAGGAGGACCGCGGGGACGCCGACCGCCGGGAGCTCCAGCGCGCTCTGTGGCTTCGCGGCCGGCTGACCGTCGACCCCGTGCAGGCCGGACTCGACTTCCGCCGTCTCGTGGTCCTGTACCCGAGCGGCCCGTTCACGCCCGACGCGCTCTTCCGCCTCGCCCAGGCGTCCTTCGCGATGGGCGACGACGAGCAGGCCCGGGGCTACGTGGAGACGCTCGCCCGGGACTACCCCCGCTCCGACGCACGTCGGGCCGCGGAGGCGTGGCTGGCCGACGCCGGCCCGGTGCCGCCGCCCGGGGACACGCCCACCCGGGCGGTTGCCGAGCCCGACCCCGATCGGGGCGGGGGCGCCCCGCCGCCGGTGGAGCGGCCGGAGCGCGAGCGGACGGAGACCCGCGCCGAACCGTCCGCCGCGGGGGCGGTGAACTACTACGTGCAGCTGGGCGCCTTCGCCGAGGAAGAGCGGGCGATCGCGCTCGGAGACGAAGCCCGTGCGCAGGGCGTCGACGCCCGGGTCGTGCGCGTCGACGGGAGCCGCTTCACGCACGTGCGTGTCGGGCGCTTCGCGGAGCGCGAGGCGGCGGTCGACCTCCTCGAGGAGCTCACCGCGCGGGGGATCAGCGCGGCGCTCGTGCGCGACGACCGGCCGGAGCGTCCGATCGGCCGCTAGACCCCGCCTCGTCGGCGCGAGTCCCGCCCCGGCGGCACGGCTCCCGCGCCGCCCCGTCCCCGGCGGGCGCTCAGAGCGCGTCGATGACGCGGTGCAGCCGCTCCTGCACTTCGGCGGCGAGCTCGGCCAGGTCGTCCCGGCCGGACACGCCGAGCTGGAGCGCGGGATCGAGCACCGCCACGACGCTCGTGCCCGCCTCGTCGCCCTCGTACACCACGACGTTGCACGGCAGCAGGAGGCCGATGTCGATCTCCTCGCCGAGCGCCCGGTGGGCGAGGGGAGGGCTGCACGCGCCCAGGATCCGGTACGGTCGGAAATCGACGTCGAGCTTCTGCCGGAACGCCTCGCGGATGTCGATCTCCGTGAGCACCCCGAAGCCCTCCGCCTTCAGGGCGTCCCGCACCCGCGCCTCGGCCTCCGCGACGGGGACCCTCAAGGTCGTCTTGAAGCCGTAGCTCAGTCCTGTCGTCGTCATGGTCGTCCGATCGGACCGATGTAGCGGTCCGGGATCGGGAAGCCCGGACCCTCGGCTTGCCAGAAGACCGAGACGACCCACCAGCGCTCCCCGTCGTTCATCAGCTGGAACGAGTTGATACCCCGCTGGAAGGGCTCGGTGTCGGCCCGGCTGCGAAACGACGCGTAGGAGCTGAAGGCGTGCGCGATGAGCCCGAAGCGCTCGGTGGTGCGGCCGATTTCGGCCTCCACGAAGCCGTCCCGCTGGATCACGGTGCCGCTGCGCTCGACCCAGCTCTCCGGCGTCATGATCACCCGACCGACGCTCCCGTCGGGGCGGCGCCCCACGGCGCTCAGTGTCGCGCCCTCGGCGAAGAGCGAGTGCCACCGATCCCAGTCGCGTGCCTCGCCCGCGTCGCCGGAGATCACGTCGTAGACGGCGGTGATGATCGCGTCGATCGAGGCGACGTCCGCGGGGTCGGCCGGGGGGAGCTGCGCCGCGCCGAAGGACGGCAGCGCGGCGAGCGCGGCGAGCGCGGCGCCGGCCGTGAGCACACGTGCCAGATTCGGGCTTCGGGGGGCCTGCGGGTGGCGGGGCCGATGCGTCATCGTCACCTCTCCTCTTCTTCGTCGTCGGCGATGGGCGCGCGGAGGCGCCCTCTGCGCCAACTTGTCGGCGCGCGCCCCGTCGGCAACCCCCCCGCACGGGTCTGCACGGCCCCGGCGGGGCCGCTAACTTCACGCATGGCTTCGGCGGACACACCCCTGATGCAGCAGTGGCGGGAGGCCAAGTCCCGCCACAGGGACTCGCTCCTCTTCTTCCGGGTCGGGGACTTCTACGAGCTCTTCCACGGTGACGCGGAGGAGGGGGCGAGGCTTCTCGGCCTGACCCTGACGTCCCGGAACAACGGGGCCGCGGCGAAGGTCCCGCTGGCCGGCGTGCCGGCCAAGGCGCTCGACGACTACCTCTCGAGGCTCGTGAAGATGGGCCGGAGGGTCGCGATCTGCGATCAGGTCGAGGATCCCGCACTGGCCAAGGGGATCGTGAAGCGGGAGGTGACCGAGACGGTGACGCCGGGAACGGTGCTCGCCGACAACCTTCTGGCCGAGCGTCGCAACAACTACCTCGTGGCCGTGGTGGCGCGGGCGTCGGACGCCGGGTCCGGCGGAGCGTCGACCCGCCTCGGGGTCGCCACGCTCGACGTCTCCACCGGGGAGCTCGAGGCCCGCGAGATCCCCGTCGAGGAGCTGCGCGCGGAGCTGGGTCGCCTGGAGCCTTCCGAGCTCCTCGTCCCGCGGGCGCTCGCCGAGAGCGACGCCGTGGAGGCTGCGGCCCCCGCAGGCCTGCCCCGCACGGTGCGCGACGACTGGCTCTTCGAGCGCGACGTGTGCGCGGCCGAGCTCGAGCGGGTCTACGCGGTCCGCTCGCTCGACGGCTTCGGGATCCAGGCGGCGGACGACCTGCTGGTGCGCGCGGCGGGGGCGCTCCTGCAGTACCTGGCGGAGATCCGTCCGGGCGGCGTGACGCACCTCCGGCCGCTCCGTGTGCGCCGGCCGGGACGGGTCATGCTCCTCGACGAGATGACCCGCCGGAACCTGGAGCTCATCGAGCCGCTGCGCGCCGGCGAGGAGGGCGGCACGCTGCTCGACGTGCTCGACCGGACCGTAACGGCCATGGGCGGCAGGCTGCTGCGCCGGTGGATGCTCGAGCCGCTCGTGGTCGCGGAGCAGATCTGGGCCCGGCAGGACGCCGTGGCCGAGCTCGTCGAGAACCCCGAGCTGCGCGTCACCGTGCGCGACACGCTCTCCGGAGTCGCCGACCTGGAGCGCATGGCGGGCAAGATCGGCACGCTCCGGGTCGGGCCCCGGGACCTGGCGGCGCTGCGGCGATCGCTCGAGCGTCTGCCGCGCGTGCGCGAGGCGACGACCGGTGCCCGATCCGATCTCGTCCGGAGCCTCTGCGCGGAGCTGGACTGCCTCGAGGACGTACTCGAGCTCCTCGACCGGGCCATCGCCGACGATCCTCCAGCGGTGCTGCAGGACGGCGGCGTGGTGCGGAAGGGGTGGTCCGACGAGCTCGACGAGATCCGCGAGGTGCGCGACGGCGCGCGGGACTTCATCGCCGGCCTCCAGCTCCGCGAGAGGGAGCGCACCGGCATCGGGTCGCTCAAGGTCGGATACAACAAGGTGTTCGGCTACTACCTCGAGGTGACGAAGGCGAACCTGGACAAGGTCCCGGACGACTACGTCCGCAAGCAGACGCTCTCGAACGGGGAGCGCTACTTCACGCCCGAGCTCAAGGAGTGGGAGGAGAAGGTCTTCGGCGCCGAGGACCGCATCACCCGGCTCGAGGTCGAGCTCTTCGCGGACATCCGGGAGCGGGTCGCCGCGGCGGTGCCGCGCCTCCAGGCGACCGGGGAGCGCCTGGCGAAGCTCGACGTCCTCGGGGCGCTGGCGCACGTCGCCGTCCACTCCGGCTACGTCCGCCCCGAGGTGCACACCGGCTTCGAGATGGACGTCCGGGCGGGGCGCCACCCGGTGGTCGAGACGATGATGCCCCGCGAGGAGTTCATCCCCAACGACCTCCTCCTCGACGACGACGGCCGCGTCGTGGTGCTGACCGGGCCGAACATGGCGGGGAAGAGCACCGTGCTGCGGCAGATCGGCCTGATCCAGCTGCTCGGCCAGATCGGCTCCTTCGTGCCTGCGGACGCGGCACGGCTCCCGGTGGTGGACCGCATCTTCACGCGCGTGGGCGCGTCCGACAATCTGGCGCGCGGGCAGTCGACGTTTATGGTGGAGATGAGCGAGACCGCCGCGATCGTCCATGGCGCCACCGACCGCAGCCTCGTCCTGCTCGACGAGATCGGCCGGGGCACGTCGACGTACGACGGGGTGTCGATCGCGTGGGCGGTGACCGAGCACATCCACGAGCACATCGGTGCCAAGACCGTCTTCGCCACGCACTACCACGAGCTCACCCAGCTCGGCGACCTGCTCGACGGCGTGAAGAACATGAACGTCGCGGTGCGGGAGGTGGGCGACGAGATCGTCTTCCTCCGGCGTCTCGTCGACGGTGGCGCGTACCGCTCGTACGGGATCCAGGTCGCGCGCCTCGCGGGGCTTCCGGACAGCATCGTCGCGCGCGCCCGGGAACTTCTGGCCGAGCTGGAGGGAACACATAGCGGCGGCGGCGAGGGGCTGGGGCGACACGGGGCGCACCGGCCGGCGTCGGAACCGCCGCCCCATCAGCTCTCGATGTTCCAGGTCGAGCACCCGATGGTCGCGCGGCTGCGCGCCCTCGACCCCGACGACCTGTCGCCTCGGGAAGCGCTGCAGATCCTCTACGAGCTGGGAAGCGTCACGCACAGGGAGAACCGTTGATCCGAACGAGACGAGCGCTCGTCTTCGCCGCGAGCGCCGGTGCGCTCGCTTGCAGCGTGGACGCCGAGATCGATCAGCCGCGGCCGCTCTTCGCCGAGGTGCCGATCGAGTACCCCATCCACATGTGGGATCAGGACATGGAGGGCGAGACGATGCTCCGCGTCCGGGTGGACGACACCGGCGGCGTGGACAGCGTCGAGGTCGTGGAGTCTTCCGGCTACCTCGCCTTCGACTCCGCCGCCGTCGAAGGCGCGTTGAAGCTCCGCTTCGAGCCGGCCCGCCGTGACGGGAAGCGGATCGACGTGTGGGCGGAGGTTCCCGTGCACTTCTCCAAGAGGCCGCGGCCGGACACGCTCGGAGCCTCCTCCTGATGGCCGTGCGCCATCCGCGGCCCTACGACAGCGCGCTGGAGCTCATCGGCTGGACGCCGATGGTGCGCCTCAACTCCGTCACCGACGGATGCCGCACGCCGGTCTACGCCAAGTGCGAGTTCACCGGCCCGGGCGCGTCGATCAAGGACCGCATCGGCCTGGCGATGATCCAGGCGGCCGAAGCCGACGGATCGCTCAAGCCGGGCGGCACGGTCGTCGAGGCGACGGGGGGCAACACCGGGCTCGCGCTGGCGATGGCGGCGTCGCTGAAGGGCTACAAGTGCATCTGCACCATGCCCGACAAGATGAGCACGGAGAAGGTGAAGCTGCTCAGGGCGTTCGGGGCCGAGGTGGTGATCACGCCCACGGCGGTCCCGCCGGACCATCCGGACCACTACCTGCAGAAGGCTCGCGCCATCGCCGCGTCGACTCCGGGCGCCGTGCTCGCCAACCAGTTCTACAATCCGGCCAACCCCGACGCGCACTACGCCACCACGGGGCCGGAGATCTGGGAGCAGAGCGGGGGGCGGGTGACGCACTTCGTGGCGTCGGCGGGCACGGGCGGGACGATCACCGGCGTCGGTCGCTACCTCAAGGAGCAGAACCCCGACGTCCAGATCGTCGGGGTCGATCCCGACGGCTCGATGATCGGGCCGTTCTTCAACACCGGCGACGAGATCGAGGGACACCCCTACAAGGTGGAAGGGGTCGGCAACGACAAGATCCCGGGCACGCTCGACCTCGACGTCGTCGACCGGTACCTCACCTGCCGAGACGGCGACGCCTTCCGCATGGCTCGACGCGTGTCCCGGGAAGAAGGGCTCTTCTCGGGCGGCTCGGGCGGGATGCTCGTGCACGGCGCGGTACAGGTGGCCAGGGAGATCGACGACCCGGACGCCTTCGTGGTGACCCTCGTCTGCGACTGGGGCGAGCGGTATCTGAGCAAGGCCTACGACGACGACTGGATGCGGGAGAACGGCTTTCTCGAGCGGCCCCGCCCGTCGACGCTCCTCGAGACGCTCGCGGGCAAGGAGAGCCGGGTGACGGGGCTGATCACGGTCGAGCCGACGACGCCGGTCCGGCTCGCCCTCTCGACGATCACCGCGCACGACATCGGGCAGCTCCCGGTCGTCCGGGACGGCACCTGTGTCGGGTCGATCAACGAGTCCAGGCTGCTCACGCAGATCATCGAGGACCCGACGCTGCTCGATCGGTCCACCGAGTCCGTCATGGGACCGCCGTACCCGGTCCTCGACGGGCACGTGGACGCCGAGGAGATCCGTCCCCTCCTGGCTCGGGACAACGCGGCCTGCCTCGTCCGTGACGGCGACGCGCTCATCGGCATCGTCACGCGGTACGACGTCGTCCGCGCGCTGACGCGGTGAGCCCCGACCCCGCCCTGGCAGGAATCCCCGGGGTGCAGACCCGGGAGCGCCGAGTGTGACGAGGCGGGGGCTCCGGTGAGGGTCGCCGTCCTCATGGGGGGCACCTCCGACGAGCGCGACGTCTCCCTGGCGTCGGGCGTCCAGGTCG
>CALJLC010000441.1 GCA_937982605.1 uncultured Gemmatimonadales bacterium
CAATCTGGAACGCAGCCGCGCCGAGGAGCTGGCTGCCTCTAAAGAGGTAACCGGTCGACGACACCGTGGCGCCCGTCGCGATGACGCCCTTGATGAAGGTTCGCCTGGAGTATTTCTGCTCCAGCACACCCGTGGATTCGCGCGGCTCCATCGACCACTCCTGCGGAAAGGTCACCCGAGATCCGGCAACATACGTACGCCCGGTCGGGCGCGCGAGACGGTCGTTTCGGGCGCGGAGACGACCGCTTCGGCGGGGCCTTCGCGTAGCTTCGCCGGACCTCAGCGCATGCGCGCGAAGAGGTCGATGTGGGCGTCGACGATGCGCCGGCGGGCGTCTTCGTCGGGCTCCAGGGACCAGTCCCCCTCGACGCTCGTGCCGCCCAGCGCGATGCCGTCCCGGCGGGGCGACATGTGGACGAATCCGCCCGCGCTGGGCGTGGCCGCACCGAAGGTGCTGTAGTCGACGTCGGCCTGCGGGATCAGGTACGTGAGCTGACCCTTGAGCGGCCGGATCTCCTCGTCGCCCACGAGCGCGCCCGCGCCGAGCCCGGCGCAGTTCACGACGACCGGCTCGGGGAGCGCCGCCAGCGCCCGTCTGCCGTCGAGCATGCGGATCACGATCGAGCCGCCGGCCTCGCGCACGTCGGAGACGAGCCGGTCGAGGTAGATCGACGGTTCGATCCGCAGCGACGGCCGGAGCTGTGCGTACGGAGTCGGGAACGGGTGCTCTCCGGGGCCGAGCAGCGTTGCGCCCGGCTGCAGCTCGTCCGGAAGCAGAGAGGGCTCGCCGCCTCCGCCGGGGCCCGGCGGCGAGCTCCGCAGGAAGAAGCCGTCGAGCCACGAGACCCCGTACCCCCGCCCCACGAGGAGCTGGAGCCGGGTGTAGGCGATCCTCGCCGCGGTACGGAACTTCTCGTCCCACCCCATCGGACGGGGCCCGTCCCCGACCAGACCGGAGGTGGGCGTCCACCCGGCCAGCGACAGGTTCGACGTCGTGTCGGGAGGCACGCTCGCCGCGTAGATCGTGACCTCGAATCCGCGCCGCTGCAGCTCGCGCGCGGTCGTGAGCCCGACCACGCCGCAGCCGACGACCGCCGCCCGGCGCTCGACCCGCTCGCCGGCGAGATCGGCGGCCATCGAGGCGGTCCCCCACGAGAGCGACATCCCGGCTCCGCCGTGTCCGTAGTTGTGCACCAGGAGCTTGGCGTCCAGCCGTTCGGCCTCCAGCACGAACCCGGAGGGCCGGTACGGCCGAAGCCCCACGGTCGTCCGGATGACACGGTCCCACGAGGCCCGTACCGGGACGAGCCGGCGGGCCGGCCGCCAGATCGAAGCCGAGGTGGCCGCGGGTGCCGAGGCGCACCCGCCCAGGCCGAGGCCGAGCGCGCCGAGACCGCCCGCCGCCAGGAACCGCCGTCGGTCCATTTCTCACCTCCGCGCCGTGCGCGCGGCAACCGCCGGGGATCGGGACGACGCCACGGTGCGCGACCGCCCCGCCCGGGGCAAGCGGGCGGGCGGCGCCGCGGTCACCGCCGGAACCGGGCACGGACGCCCGGGCCGGGCCCCCCGAGCCGGCGACCGGTCGGCTCTCCGAGCCCGATGCCGGGTACGCGTCGCCGAGCCCGAGCCACCCGGACCCCGAAGAGCCGTGCCCAGCTACGAGCAGTCGATCACGATCCGACGTCCCCGAGCGGACGTCTTCTCCTACATGGACGACATCGACCGGGAGGCGGAGTGGCAGCCGCATCTGGTCGAGGCGGAGCAGACCCCGCCCGGCCCCACCGCGGTCGGGACCCGACGGCGCTACGTCTCGGACTTCCTGGGCCGCCGGATCGAGAACACGTACGTCGTCGTCGACTACGAGCCCGAGGCACGGATCGTGCTGGAGACGACACCGGAGTCGACGGTGCGCGCTCGCAACGAGATCCGCTGGGCGTCACGCGGAGGGGACACGCTGGTGACGATGTCGATGGAGGGAACGCCGACCGGGATGCTCCGCTTCGTACCCGCCGCCCTCCTCGAAGCCACCTTCGAGAAGGAGATCCGGGAGACGCTCGCCCGGCTGAGGGACCGGCTCGAGGCGTAGCCCCCCCGGGTCCGTGTCACGGGCCGATCACGTTTTCGCGACGCGCCATCTTTCCAAACGGTTCTCGACTTCACATATTGTCTCAAGATTGAACCTTCGGAGCCTCCCCCGAGCCTGAACCCTGCCCGCCGGAATGACCGAGCCCACCTACACGACCAGCCAGCTCGCCGAAGCCGCAGACGTGGGTAGCCAGACCCTCCGCTACTACGAGCGCCGCGGCCTGCTGCCCGAACCGCCCCGCACGAACGGAGGCCACCGGCTGTACGGTCCGGCCCACCTCGAGCGGCTCCGCTTCATCCAGACGGTCCAGGGGCTGGGGTTCCAGCTCGACGAGATCTCGGCCCTCCTGTCGATCCGCGAGGAGCCGGATTCCGTGCCGGAGGCGGAGGAGCTGATCGAGCGCTTCCTCGGCAAGCTCGAGGAAAAGGCGCTCGCCCTCGAGGACACCCGGGCGTCGATCGCCGCGATCCGCTCGGACGCGCTGGAGAGCCTCGCCCGGTTCTGATCCGGAGCCGGCTCAGGCCAGCTCCGCGATCCGGTCCTCGAGCGAGGACCACTCGGTCAGGGCACGGTCCACCCGCTCGCTGAGCTCCGCGCGTTCGCGCTGCAGCTCCGCGATCTCGTCCGGGGGGGTCCGCTCCCAGTAGCCGTCCGCGCAGAACGCCTCGTCGATCTCGGCGACCCGCGCCTCGGTCGCCTCGATCTCCCGGGCCAGCTCGTCGCGCCGGCGAGCGAGCTTCTTCGCCTGCCCGTCCCCCGTCGGCGCCGCGCGCTCCGGGGCCGGCCGGGCCTTCTCCCGCTTCTTCGCGCGCTTCTCGCGTCGAGCCTTCAGCACGACGGTATCGGCGTCCAGATGATCGTCGCCCGAGTCGTGCACGTACTCCTCGTACGTGCCCGGGTAGTCGGTGATGCCGTCGGGTCGGATCTCGACCACACGGGTGGCCAGTCGGCTCACGAACCACCGGTCGTGCGAGACGAAGATCAGCGTGCCCTCGTACGCCCGCAGCGCCTCGACGAGCGCCTCGATCGCCTCGAGATCCAGGTGGTTCGTGGGCTCGTCGAGCACCAGCACGTTGGGCTGCTCGAGCGCCAGGCGGGCGAAGACGAGCCGCGCGGCCTCCCCGCCCGAGAGCGCCGAGACGCGCTTCTTCCCGTCGTCGCCGGAGAAGAGCATCAGGCCCATCTGACCGCGCACGAAGCCGCGGTCCTTGCCGGGGCAGAACGACCAGAGCCACTCCTCCGTCGTCTCCCGTCCCTCCTCGAAGGCCTCGCGGTTGTCCTGGGCGAAGTAGCCCGGGTGCGTCTCGTAGCCCCACTCGACCTCGCCGGAGTCGGCTTCGAGCTCCCCCATCACGATCTTGAGCAGCGTCGACTTGCCGATGCCGTTGGGGCCCATGATCGCCAGCCGGTCCCCGCGGCGGACCAGGAGGTCGACTCCGTGGAGCACCTCGTTGTCGCCGAACGACTTGCGAACCCCGGACACGCGCAGGACGTCGCGTCCGCTCGACCGCTTCGGCTCGAAGCGGAACGTCGGGTACCGCCGTGAGCTTCCGGGAAGCTCCTGCAGCTCGCTCGCCTTCTTCTCGATGAGCTTGAGCTTGCTCTGCGCCTGACGTGCCTTGCTCGCCTTCGCGCGGAAGCGATCGACGAACTGCTGATGGTGCGCGATCTCCTTCTCGCGACCCTCGATCTCCTTCTCCCGGCGCTCCCGCTCGGACGCCTTGGCTTCGAGGAAGGCCGTGTAGTTGCCGTGGTAGAGCGTGACGGTCCCGTAGTCGACGTCGAGGATCCGGGTGCAGACGTTGTCGAGGAAGCGGTGGTCGTGCGAGATCACGACGACCGGCCCGTGGAAGTCCTGCAGGAACTTCTCGAGCCAGCGGATGGACAGGATGTCCAGGTGGTTGGTCGGCTCGTCGAGCAGGAGCACGTCGGGGCGGGAGGCGAGCACCTGGGCCAGGAGCACCCGGAGCTTGAAGCCCCCGGAGAGCGTGGAGAGCGGCTTGCGGTGCACCTCCTCCGGAAGGCCGAGCCCCTCCAGGATCGCGGCGGCATGCGCCTCCGCGGTATAGCCGTCGAGCCGCTGCACCGTCTCCTCGAGCTCGGAGAAGCGCTCGACGTCGAAGTCGTCCTCACCCCGCGCCAGGAGCGCCTCCTTCTCCCGCATGGCGTGCCACAGCTCCGGGTTGCCCATGAGCGCTACCCCGATCACCTCCTCCTCCTCGAAGGCGAAGTGGTCCTGACGCAGCACCCCGAGACGGGCCGACCTGGGGATGGCCACGTCGCCTCCCGAAGCCTCGAGCGCGCCGGAGAGGACGTTGAGCAGCGTGGTCTTGCCCGAGCCGTTCGCCCCGACGAGACCGTAGCGCTCGCCGGGGTTGAGCTGGAACGACGCGCCCGCGAAGAGCGTGCGGTCGCCGAAGGACTTCTCGAGGCCGGAGACGGAAATCATGGCCGCGAATCTAACGGCCGCCGGCACGTGCCCGGAGAGCCCGCCCCGCCGGCTCGGCTACACCGACGGGTCCGGCGGCCGCCTCCGGTGATGATCCGTGACCGCCTGCCACGCGGCCGCCACCGCGAAGAGCCGCTCCTCCGCGAACGGTCGGGCCGCGAGCGTGGCACCAACCGGCACGGTGAGGCCGGTGCCCTCGTCCGTCTGCACGCCGATCGGCATCCCCAGCACGGGTAGACCGGTCCCGTCGAACGGGCCGGTGCCTTCGGTGAGGACGACGTCGCACTGGGAGAAGAGCTGCGTCTGCATCCGGTGCAGCAGCAGCATGCGCGCCTGCTGGACCTTCACGTAGGTATCCGCACTCTGGAGCATCCCGTTCAGGAAGCGGGGCAGCCGATCTCCGAAGTCGCGCACGTCGCGCCGTAGCGCCTCGATGAAGAAGGCCGTCGGGTCCCCGTGCGAGCCGCCCAGCGGGGAGCCGGTGAGCTCGTCCCACTGGTCCGGGAGCGAAACCTCGCCGACGACCGTCACGTTGCCCGTCCGCACGAGTCGCTCCACCAGGGTGCGCCTCAGCGCGTTGACCGCGCCGTCGTCCTGTTCGAGATACCCGGGCCAGACACCCACACGCGTCGGCCAGCGCACGGCCGGCGACTCCCCCGGGAAGGGCGTGGCCGCCCGCACGAAGTCCGGGGCCGGCGGGAGTCCGAGCGTACGCGGGTCGTTCGGGTCCGGGTGGGCGATGACCTGCAGCAGGATCGCGGCGTCCAGCGCGTCCCGGGCCATCGACCCGACGTGGTCGCGCGTGTAGCTGAGCGGGATGACGCCGTGTAGCGAGACCCGGCCGAAGGTGGGCTTGATGCAGGTGAGTCCCTGCCGGTTGCCGGGTCCGATCACGGATCCGCCCGTCTGGGTGCCGAGGCCCGCCACGGCCAGCCGGGCGGCGACCGCGGTCGCCGTGCCCGAAGACGACCCGCCGGGGCTGTAGGCGTCGTCGTCGGGGGACCAGGCGTTGCGGGTGGTCGGCGTGGTCGTGCCGTACACCTGAGCCCGCCCGCCGGCGAGGTTGCCCATCTGCGCCTTGCCGACGACGAGGCCGCCCGCGGCGCGCATCGACGAGACCGCCGTCGCGTCGTAGTCGGGCCGGAAGCCGCGGTAGACGAGCGACCCGCCCTCGGTGAGGAGGTCCGCCGTGTAGAAGTTGTCCTTCGGGGCGAGGCAGACCCCGCGTAGCGCCGCGTCGGGGCCGTCCGAGGGCGTGCGCCCGACCTCGGCGAGGAGCGCACCGCGCGTCGGCCGGTCCGCGTACGCCTTGAGCGCCCCGTCGAAGCGCTCGATGCGGTCGACGTGCGCCTCCACGACCTCCTCGGGCCGGACCAGCCCGCGCCGCACCAGCGCCACCGTCTCCGCCAGCGTCATCTCCGTCGGGTCCTGCTGAACGCCCGGGCGCACCGCTACGTCCCGGAGACCGCGCCCGATGCGCGCCCGCGCCTCCCCGGCCCCAGCCCGGCGGTCCGCGCCGGCTGCGCCGGCGGGCAGGCCCGCGCTCCCGGCGGCCACGGCGGAGACCCACGCCATCCGTTCGACGAACCAGCGGCGCGAGACGAGCCGGTCCTGGGGCTCCCGCGCGCTCACTGCTCGGCCTCCGTCCAGGCGACGAAGGGCGCCGGGTGCGGCACGGGGAGGTTGAACTGCGGATCGATCGTGAAGTTCGCCGCCTCGACGTCCTGGCGGAGGATCGACCGGCCGTTCGCGAGCAGGCGCTCGAGGTCCATCGGCGCGTCCGCGTCCGACTCCGGCAGGACGGAGACGTCGATGCCCAGCAGCGCGTACCGGGTGAGGATGTACCGGTCGAGCTCCTCGTCGGTCGGTTCGGGCGGGGGGACGGGGGTCCGCTTCATCGGTCCACCTCCTCGGAGGGGTCGGGAAAGGTGATCTCCAGCAGCTCCAGGGGCTCGTCGGTCGTCAGGTCGGTGCCCTCCAGCGCCTCGGGCAGGAGCACGGTGTCGCCGGCGCGTACCTCGACGGCGCGGCCGGCCTCCCCCCAGCGCAGCGTACCCGCCCCGGAGAGGAACATCACGACGGACACGGGCCCGTCACCGAGCCGCCACGTCCCGCCGGCCGGGGCCCGCCACCGATGGACGTGGAAGTGCTCGCACGCCACGAGATGCCGAACGGTGGCGCCGTCGACCTCCCGCTCGCTGCCCGGCTCGTACGCCGAGGCGTCCACGGGCCCGTAGTCGATGCAGTCGAGCGCCTGCTCGACGTGCAGCTCCCGGTCCGTGCGGCCCCAGTCGTAGACGCGGAACGTCGTATCCGACGGGGTCTGCACCTCGGCCACGAGGACGCCGCCCCCGAGGGCGTGGCAGGTGCCGCTCGGCAGGTAGTGGCACTCGCCCGGCACCGCCGGGACCGCGATGAGGAGATCCTCGACGGTACCCTCCTCGATCGCCCGGGCGAAGGATTCCCGGGTCGTACCCTCGCGTACGCCCTTGTACAGGACGGCGTCGGGCTCGGCGTCCACGATGTACCACGCCTCGGACTTGAGGTGCGCCTCGGGATGGTCGGCCGCGTACGCCGGGGACGGATGCACCTGGACCGAGAGATTCTCGCGTGCGTCGAGGTACTTCACGAGGAGCGGGAAGCCCCGGGTCGAGCGCAGCCGGCCGGAGAGCTTTCCTCCGAAGTCCACCAGGGCGTCGTGGAGGAAGCGCTCGGAGAGCGGCCCGTTGCGGATCCGGGAGTACGCGCCGCCTCCCCCGCCGCCGGACGGGCTCGTCCGGTCCAGGTCGGCCAGCTCCCACGATTCTCCGATCCGGGTGCCCGCGCCGCCGGGAAGGTGGCGGCCGAAGCGCTCGAGCGCCCGGCCGCCCCAGACCTTCTCCTTGTAGATCGGCTCCAGCAGGAGCGGGTAGAGCGCCACCTACCTCCCCGCGATCCGGTCGCGGATGATGTTCGCCGTCCGCTCGGAGCGGACGTCCGCGATCTCCCCGGCCCACTCGAGGGCCTGCGGGAGGTCCGAGATATCGACCCCGTTGATCGTGGCCTGACCGGTTCGCACCCGCTCGCTCCAGCGCACCGACTCGACGTCGTCGAGCATCATGTTGAGCGTGATGCCCGGGCTGTCGTGAATCCCGTCGTTCGGCATGCCGTCCCGGGTCACGCCCCGCTCGCGCAGGACGTTCCGGGAGCCCGGCGGGGTCCGGTAGTACTCGCCGATGAAGTGGGCCCGCGCCTGGCCGTTCCACTTCGC
>CALJLC010000442.1 GCA_937982605.1 uncultured Gemmatimonadales bacterium
GACACGGCGGTGAGCAGACTCGACGCCTACGGAAGCACGGCGACCGCCTCGGTCCAGTAGCCCGGCTCCGACCCCGGGCAGCTCTCCGTTCGCCCGGTCTCGGCGAACTACTTCACGGTGCTGGGCGTCCCTCCCGTGCGGGGGCGCACCTTCCTGCCGGAGGAGAACGAGCGGCCCGGCGCGACGCCCGTGGCGGTGGTGTCGCACGGCTTCTGGATGCGCGCCTTCGGCGGAGCCGAGGACGTCGTCGGTCGGGTGGTGGAGCTGAACGGCATCGCGTTCTCCATCGTGGGCGTCGCGCCGGAGGGCTTCGCCGGCATCTCCCCCGTGGAAGACGCCCCGGACGCCTGGGTGCCGATTGCCATGTACGGTGCGCTGACCCGCCAGGACCCCGAGGACACGGCATGGTGGGAACGTCACCCGAACTTCGTGTCGCGCTGGCTCGACGTGGTGGGCCGCGTGCCCGACGGCCTGACGCTCGAGGCCGTCGCGTCCAATCTCGAGTCGCTCTCGGCGGCGCTGGAGTACCCGGATCGCGACCCGAACGACGGGCTCCTCGTCACCCCGCAGTTCCTCTATCGACCCTCCCAGGAAGCGTCACTGGACACGCTGTCCCGAGTGCTCGTGGCGGTGGTCGGAATCGTCCTCCTGGTGGCGGCGGCCAACGTGGCGGTGCTGCTGCTGTCTCGCGCCACGACACGGTGGGAAGAGCTGGGGATCCGCTCGGCCATCGGCGCGGGCCGACCTCGCATCATGCGACAGCTGGTCGCCGAGAGCGCGGTGCTGGGCGGGCTCGGAGGCGTGCTGGGCGTCCTCCTGGCGTACGCCTTCTCCGGCCTCGCCGGCTCGTTGCTCCCCCTGCCCTTCCACACCGAGTTCGAGCCCGGAGGACCGGTGCTCGCGGCCGCGCTCGCCCTCACGCTCCTCACCTCGGTGGCCGTGGGGCTCGTGCCGGCCATCTACGGGACGCGCGCCGACGCGGCCGGGCTGATCCGGTCCGGCGCGAACCCGGGTGGCGGCTCCCGCACGAGGGGCGCCCTCGTCGTGGCGCAGGTGGCGCTGTCACTCGTGCTCCTCTCCGGCGCGGTGCTCTTCACGAGGAGCTTCTGGTCGGCGAGCGCCGAGGACCTCGGCTTCGATCGCGGGGCCGGGCTGGTGACACGTGTCGAGCTGCGCGGCCTCGGATACGACGAGGAACGTGGGCGTCGGTTCGTCCTGGACGGGATCGAGCGGCTCCGCTCGCTCCCGGGCGTCGCGGCGGTGACGACGTCGCGCGGCGTCCCCTTCGGCGGCCAGTGGAGCAGCGACCTGCCTCTTTCCGACGGCGCCGCCCCCGGAGGGGGCGACGAGGTGATCGAAGTCGGTCTCAACACGGTGAGCGCGGAGTACTTCGAGGTGATGGGCATCGACATCGTGGGGGGCCGGCCGCTCGACGCGTCCGACGCGCCCGAAGCCGCCCCGGTCGTCGTCGTCAACGAGACGCTCGCCGAGCGGCTGTGGCCCGGCGAGGATCCGATCGGGCGCACCCTGCCCGGGTGGATGTCGAGCATCACCGTGGTGGGGGTGGCCCGGGACGCCGTCTACTACGAGCTGGGCGAAGGGCCGTGGCCTCAGGCCTACCTGCCCGTGCAGCAGGTCTACCGGCCGACCGTGCACTTCGTGGTGCGACCGGCCGGCGACACGCCGATCACCCTCGAGGCGGTCCAGTCCGCGCTGCGCGAGATCGAGCCCCGGCTCGCCTTCGCCCGGGCCACCACGATGGCGTCGATCGTCGAGGACGAGCTCGCCCGCTTCGAGGTGAGCGCGGTGCTCGTGGGCCTCTTCGGGCTCGTCGCGCTCCTCCTCATGGCCACCGGACTCTACGGCGTGGTCGCCTTCGGCGTGGCGCGCCGGTCGCACGAGATCGGCGTGCGCATGGCGCTCGGCGCGGACCGGCGGCGCGTCGGGCGCGGCGTGCTGGTATCCGGGCTGCGCCTCGTCGGGGCCGGCGCCGTGCTGGGTCTCGCGGGCGCGCTCGCGGTCCGAGGCTACACGGCCTCACTGCTGTACGGGGTCGAGCCGACCGACCCGGTCCCGCTCGTCGTGGCGTGTGTGACGCTCGTCGGCGTCACCGCCCTGGCGTCGTCGCTGCCCGCGCGCCGGGCCATGAACGTCGACCCCGTCGAGGCGATGCGGGCCGAATAGGCCGACCCGGAAGACGGAAGGCCCGCGCCCTCTGCGGGGCGCGGGCCCGGAGCACCGCGTGCGCGCTCGACCTCGGCCGGACTCCGGCGCCGGGGCTCCTACCGGTTCGCTTCGACCGCGATGTCGATCGTGACTTCGTGACCCACGATCAGCGCGGCTGCCCAGCTGCCCGCACCGACGCCGTAGTCGCTGCGATCGAGCGCCAGCCCGGTCGAAAAGCTGGCCACCTGCTCCACGCCGCCGAGCATCGCCTGCATTTCCGACGGGATCTCCTTGACGCCCAGCAGCTCGACGGGAAGCTCGACCCGACGGGTCCGGTCCCGGATCGTCAGCGGCCCGGATACGATCAGCCTGCCGTCCCCGTTCACCCGCACCTCGTCCGACTCGAAGGTGATCCAGGGGTACTTCTCGGCGTCGAAGAAGTCGGCCGAGAGCAGGTGGGCGTCCCGGTCCTCGTTGCCGGTGTCGATGCTCGACACGTCGATCCGCACCGCCACCCGGCTGGCCGAGGGGTTCTCCCGATCGAAGAGGAGCTCGATGTCGTACTCGTCGAACTGCCCCGAGACGGGGGTGAAGAAGTGCTTCACCGAGAATTCGATCCCGCTGTGGGACGCGTCGACGTTCCACTCCACGGGGGCGGGGCCGGCCGCGAGCGTGAGCGTCGCGAGCGCGAGAGCCGCGCCGGGAAGGATTCGCTTCATGTTCGTTGTCTCCGTGATGTGTTCGTGGGGCGACCGGCTAGCGATTCGCTTCGACGGCGAGGTTGATATCGACGCCGTGGCCGACGACGAGCGCCGCGGCCCAGCTGCCGACGCCGACGCCGTAGTCGGTCCGATCCAGACGGGTCGAGGCGGTGAAGCCCGCCACCTGCTCGATCCCGCCGAACGCCTCCTGCATCTCGGCCGGGAGCTCCTTCACGCCCTCTAGCGTGACGTCCAGCTCGATCCGGTGCGTGCGGTCCTTGATCGTCAGAGGGCCCGAGACGACGAGCCGCCGCTCATCGACCACCCGGACCTCGTCGGACTCGAAGGTGATCTCCGGATACGTCCCGGCGTCGAAGAAGTCGCCGGAGAGCAGGTGCGCGTTCCGGTCTTCGTTGCCCGTGTCGATGCTGCTCACGTCGATCCGGACCTCCACGCGGCTCTCGCCCGGGTTCTCCGGATCGTACGCCAGGTCGATCTCGTACCGATCGAACTTCCCGCGGACCGGGGTGAAGAAGTGCTTGGCGGTGAACTCCACGGCGGAATGTGCGGTGTCGACGTTCCACGTGGTCAGGGTGGCTGCGGAGGTGCTCATGATCGTCCTTCCTGTGAGTCGTTGATGGTTTGTGGAACCGCATCCGGAGGGAGCCGGATCTCGATCGTCTTTCACTGATTGGACGATAATATGCAGAACATTGATTGTCGCGTCAAGTATTTACGGCGAGCCACGCTTTCCTGTTTGCTGACAACGACTTTCGGGATCGCTCCGCTTGCGCGGCCGGCCGCGATCCTGGGCCAGGAGGTCGCCTTCGGTGCATCCCGGGGGGACGTGCCCCGCCCGACACCGGACGGTCGGGGCCCCGGACAGTCGCTGGCCGATCTGACCGCGACGCCAGAGGCCGCCGCGGAGCTCTTCATCCGGTCGATCCGGGCGATCCGCTGGAGCGCCGCGGCCCAGTTCATCTCCCCCGAGACGCTCGAACGGTTCCGCACCACGGCGACGATGATCGCCGACGCCGATACCACCGGGGTGCTCCGGGACTTCCTCGTCGGGGTCGACTCGGCCGGGATGGCGGAGCTGGCTTCCGCGGAGGTCTTCGCCCGTTCGATCGGTTCGGTGATCGACGACCTGCCCGGCCTGATGCACGCCCTGTACGACCGGGACGACGAAGTGCTCGGCAGCGTTCCCGATGGCCCGGACCGCGCCCACGTCGTCTATCGCACGACCGCTCGACTCAGCGGGGCGGTCCCGGAGGTCGAAGTGATGCAGCTCGCGCGCGGCGCCGAGGGCTGGCGGGTGACGTGGAGCGACGAGCTCGACGTGATCGAGGAGGCGCTGCGCGGGGTCGGCCGCTGAGCCGACCTCGCGGGTGGGGGATGAGCGCCGGCCTACCCGGGCAGGCGGAGCGAGACGTGCAGGTGGTCCGCGGTGCCCACGTGCCGGAGCGAGTGGAAGCCGAGGGCCCAGAAGCCGAGCTCCACGAGTCGGTTCCGCCACTCGGGCCGACCCGTGGTCCTGAGGTCGAGGGCGTGCACGTACCCGGTCTCCTGCTGGAAGTGGAGCGACGCCTCGTTCGTGGGCAGACCCATGAGGAAGTAGTCCTCCGCCGTGCGCCCGGCGTCGGTGATCACCGCGCCGGGATCCACGAGGATGAGCGCGCTCGCCGCCACCCGGAGCAGCGGATGGATGCTGGCGTACTCGGCCTGGATCTCGTCCGACTTCACGTTCTCGCTCGCCACGAAGACGAGCGCGTAGGCGACGTACGCCAGCCCGACCCCCATGGCCGTCCGGACGATCACCTTGCGCACGCCGCGGCCGGCCCCGAAACGGCGGGTGAGGTACCAGGCGTAGCCGCCGAGGAGCAGCGCGGTGGCCAGCGCGGCGAGCACCAGCGCCGGCCACGTCCCCAGCCCCCACTCCCGGTACGCGAAGACGCCGCCCCGGATGAGGATGGCGAAGGGAAGCACCGCGAGCAGGGAGAGGAAGGCGCCGGCCCGGGCCACGCGCAGGGGCAGTCGGCGGGCGCGGGCCTTCCGCTGCTTCTTCTCCTCGGTCTGACGGACACCCTCGTCCACGAGGCCGGTGAGGTCGCTGTAGTCGATGCGCAGGTCGCTCATCCCCATCCTCCTTCGTCCACCCTACGGTGCCCGGCCGCTCCGCGCTTCAGCCGCCGGCACGACCCGCGCCCGGCCTCCGCCCGCACCCTCCCATAGTTGGACGCGAATACAGGCGCAGGGGATGGAACGGGCTCCCCGCCTACTGCGTCCTCGGCGGCACCGCCCTGAGGAGCAACGCGAAGGCCTCGTCGAGCGCCTGTCCTCCCGCACGCGCCCCCGTGTACTTGCCGAGGCGCGCCACGACCAGGTCGTGCGACGGGCTGATTGTCGTGCTCTGGCCCCCTGCCCCGAGCATCTGATCGGCGGTCGTCGGGAGCCCGCCTCCGCCTTCCCCGTTCACCCAGAAGAAGGCGCCGCCGTATACCCGGCGGCCGTCGGCCTCCCACGCCGGCGCCACCGTCGACGCATAGGTGACGTACCCCTCGGGCAGGATGCGCTCACCCATCCAGACGCCGTCCTGCAGGTACAGGTTGCCGAGCCGGGCCCAATCCCGCGCCGCCATGAAGGCGAGGCCCTGGCCGAGGAAGTTCCCGTACGGATCGGTCTCGATGAGGCCGTCCCGGATCCCGATCCGGTCGAAGAGCCTTCGCTGAGGGAAGGCGTGGTACTCCTCGCCCAGCGCCTCCGCGCCGAGCCGCACGAGATAGCTCGCCAGGACGGGATCGGTGTTGCGGTAGCGGCCCACCGTGTTCGGCGGCCACTGCTGGGGACGGGTCGCCGCCCAGTTGAAGGAGTTCACCGTCCCGGTGTACAGGTAGTAGTGGTCCGCGTAGCTGCTCTCGTCGTAGTCGGGGTCGGCCGGGGCGTTGATCCGGATCCCGCTCGACATCCGCATGATGTCTCCGATGCGGATCTCCTGGCGCGGATCGCCTTCGCCCTGCCATTCGGGGATGGGAGCGGACTGCCAGAGCTCGTAGACGCCCTCCCGGATCAGGACGCCCATGAGCGTGCCGGTGAGGCTCTTGGTCATCGACCAGCTCTCGAGCGGCGTGTGGATGTCGATGCCCTCGCCGTACCGCTCGCCGAGGATCCGCCCCTGGTAGGTGACCACCAGCCCGAGCGTACGTGCCTCGGGCGGGCCGAAGCCGACGTCGAGCGCCTGCTCGACCAGCGCCATGTCGACCTCCGCGGGATACGGAGTGTCGGGGAGCACGTCGCCCATCGGCCACGGCGTCGTGGCGGCCGGCGGCAGGTTCCGGGCGACTTCGCTCGGCGCGAAGTAGACCGAGTCCTCCCCGATCGGGTGCGCCACGCACCCCTGGTTGCCGTACCTCTGGGCCGAGCGCGTGACGCGGTCCGGGAGCGTCAGCGAGACCCTTCGGCGCTCGTAGTCGATGACGGTGTCGACCACGTGGTGCCGCTCGTCGAAGGGCGAGATGAAGCCCCCGACGTTGGCGGCGGCGTCGGCCGCGTCGAGCCCGGTCGTGAAGATCCCCGAGCAGAGGATCTTGGCGAAGCCCGCCGTGTGGTGGTGGAGCGCTTCGCCCGGAGGCGGCACGTATTCCGTGTCGAGCTCGAAGAGCGCCGCCCGCGCGATCAGCGCCTCCGGAGAGCCGTCGCTCGGGATGCTCTCGGGCACCTCGGGCGCCCCTCCGCAGGAGGCCGCGGCGACCGCGGCGAGACCGAGAACAGCAGCCCGAGTGAGCCTCATTTTCCGATCCTGAGCCGAGGGTCCGTGGCGGGGGCGGTCAACGTGCACCGAGGCCGGATCGGGGACAACCTGTTGCGGAGTCCCGCTTTGCGGAAACAAGGCCGGCCAGAGGGCTGCGGAAGCCCTGTTTCCCGTGAACCGGACCCCCGGTACGAGGGGCGGCAAGGTGTGCCGCCTCGCACCCGTGTCGAAGAAAAACCGAACCAGCGCCGCGAGCACCTTTGTCGTTGCAGTTCAGGGCTTTAGGCGCGTATAATGCAGTCTCCACACCCGCACGAAGCGTGGTACCGGCCTTGCCATGATATCCCCCCGGCGGCCCTCCCGTGCTCGCGGGTGTGCACGCATCGACTCGAGAAAGAGGGCGTGACATGAAGGTGCAGCGGGACCAGGACGGCTTCTCGCTGGTGGAGCTTCTCATGGTCATGCTCCTCATCTCCATCGTGGCCGGGATCGTCGCCCCCCTGATCCGTCCCGAGAAGTTCCAGATGGACGGGGCACTGGTCAGCGTGGCGAGCACCCTGACGGCCCAGCAGCGGAACTCGATCCTCCGGCAGCACAACGTGGTGCTGGCCATCGACTCCGCGAACAGCCGCATCCGGGTGCACTACGACCTCGACAACGACGGGACCGTCGACGCCGGCGAGAACACCAACGTGGTGGAGCTCGACGAAGGCGTCACCTTCGGGCGAGGCGCCGCCACGGCGCGACCGCTGGGCGGTACGATGAACACCTTCACCGACACTCAGGACGGCATGGCCGCGCTGACCTTCCGACGTAACGGGAGCGCGAGCGCCGAGTCGATCCTCTACCTCACGTCGCAGCGCGCCGCGGTATCGCCCGGCGCCTTCGGCATCGATACGCGGGCGATCGAGATCGAGCGCGCCACCGGCCGGGTCCGGTGCTACTCCTTCCAGACGGGCACATGGGTACAGACATGCTGAACCGATCCAGGGAGGGCTTCACGCTGATCGAGATCATGATCGCGATCGTGATGCTCTCGGTCGCGATCCTCGGCCTGGCGGCGTCGTCGAGCAAGATGCTCGAGCCGACCAACTCGGCGGAGAACGACTTCATCGCGCTCGAGCACGTCCAGGACCGCCTGGCCGAAGTCCGGCTCGATCCTCGCTACGGACTCCTCGACTCCCTCTACGCCACCACCGACTCCCCGCTCGTGGGCCTCCCCGGAGCGGTGCGCGTCACGACGTTCGCGCGCACACAGGACGTCCAGCCCTCGGGCAAGGTGGTGGACTACTGGACGGTCGTCGTGACCGTGCGCGGCGGGCGCGTCTCGGCGCCGGTCATGAGATCCCTCATCATCGCAGCGCCATGACGATAGAGAACCGCAACCACCCCGATCGCCGCAGCCCGGAGCGGGCCGCCGGCTTCACGCTCGTGGAGATGATCATCGCGATCATGATCTACGGGATCGTGTTCGCCATCGGCATCGGCTTCGTGGCCAGCCAGAACAACCTCTTCCACCGCGGCCTCGACCGCATGACCGCGCTGCAGAACATGCGGTACGCGCTGTCGACGCTCGAGACCGACATCCCGTCGCTGGGGACGAACGTCCCGACCGTCCAGCCGTCGCTGATCTACGCGGGGCCCAACATCCTCGCGTTCACGGGCGACTATGCGTCGAACGTGGCCAACGACGTCTTCGCCGCGTACATCGATCTCGGCGCACCGAACGGTCAGGTCACCGTGCCCGACCCGTCGATCACGTTGCCGACCACGGCCTTCACCTGGCCGGACACGCTCTATCTGAGCACCGCCGGCACGCGCAGCCCCGCCGAGCTCCTCATGTTCTGGTTCGAGGCGGACGCGACCACCGCCCGGACCGACGACTTCGTCCTGTACCGGCAGATCAACTCGGCGACGCCGGAGCCGCTGGCGCGCAACATCCTTCGCCAGGACACTCTGCCGTTCTTCCAGTACATGCGGCGCATCGACTTCGCGAGCGCGCCGTCGTCGCTGG
>CALJLC010000443.1 GCA_937982605.1 uncultured Gemmatimonadales bacterium
CACCCACGCGCTGCGCGCCGTCGACGCCACCCAGGAGAAGGGCCCGGGTGCGCACCCGCTCAACGCACCGATCCGGATGGAGGGCGCCGAGCCGGGAGACGTGCTCGAGGTCCGGATCCTCGACATCGGCTACCTGGCCGACTACGGCGTCAGCGGCCATCTGCCCGGCGGCGGGACGCTGCCGGACGATTTCCCCTCGGCCGCGCTCCGGCGCTTCGAGCTGGACACGCTGGCCGGCACGGCCCGCATGGTCGGCGTCGACGGCGTCGTGATCCCGCTCCGGCCCTTCTTCGGCTCGATCGGCGTGGCTCCGCCGCTTCTGCGCGGCCGAATCAGCAGCCGGGCTCCGGACTACCACGCCGGCAACCTCGACAATCGGGAGCTCGTGGCCGGAAGCACGCTCTGGCTGCCCGTGCACGTCGAGGGCGCCCTCCTTTCGATCGGCGACGGCCACGCCGCCCAGGGCGACGGGGAGGTGAGCGGCACGGCCATCGAGGCGTCGCTCGCGGGCACGATCGAGGTGATCCTCCATCGGGACCGCACGCTGCGGTGGCCACGCGCCGAGACGCCGACGCACTGGATCTCGATGGGCCTGCACCCCGACCTCGACGAAGCCGCCCGCCTGGCGACGCGCGAGATGGTCGACTTCCTCGTAGCGGAGCAGGGGATGACGGCCAGCGACGCCTACATCCTCTGCTCGGTGGCCCTCGACCTGCGCGTCACGCAGCTCGTCGACGGGACCAAGGGCGTGCACGGGATGCTCGCCAAGGCGCTCTTCGAGCGGTAGCCGGGCGGCCGGCCGGTCTGGCACGATTCCCGCAGCGATTCGGGGGGAACCCGCAATCGGGTGGTGATCTGACCGTCATGGCACGTCTCGCCGAGAGAATCCGCCTGGAATACATGCTGCGCCCCCGCCGGCTCGTGGCGGGGGGGCTTGCCGTCCTGATCACGGCGATCACGGTGGTGGTCGGAGTGCACCGGGCCTTCTCCGTTTCGTGCGGGGGTGACCCGGGATGTCTCACCCTGGCCGAGCTCCGATCGGGGACCCCGCTGCCGGAGGCGATGGCGATCTACGACCACCGGGGCCGGCTCCTGGCCGAGGTCGCCGGGCCGTTGCGCCGGACGTTGCCGGACGACGAGATCCCCGAGCTGCTGGCCGCCGCCTTCGTCGCCATCGAAGACCGGCGCTTCTGGGAGCACGACGGCATCGACGCCCGCGGGGTGGCGCGCGCCGCCGTCCGCAACGTGGCGGCCGGCGAGATCGCCGAGGGCGCCAGCACCATCCCGATGCAGCTCGTCCGCACGCTCTGGGCGGAGCAGCTCGACGGCGTGGGCCCGTGGCGCCGCAAGGTCATCGAGGCGCGCACCGCCCCCAGGCTGGTGCGTGAGCTGGGCCGCGAGCGCGTTCTGGCCCTCTACCTCAACGCGATCTACCTCGGCGACGGCCTCTACGGCGTCGAGCGGGCCTCCCGGCACTACTTCGACCGGAGCGCGGCCGAGCTGGACCTCGCGCAGATCGCGCTGCTCGTCGGCCTCACCCGCTCACCGGAGCGCTACGATCCCCGGGCGAACCCGGCGCAGGCCCGGGCGGTCCGGGACGTCGTCCTGGCCGAGCTCGGCGCCCAGGGCGTCGTGCCCGCGGAGGAGGCCGCCCGAGCCAGCGAGCTCGAGCTCGCGCTGTCCGTGACCGCCGAGCCCGTCCGGGCGAGCGGCCGGAGTCACCTGACGGCGGCCGTGACGCGGGAGATCCGCCGGATCGCACCGGAGCTCGCGGGTCGACCCGGGCTCCGGGTGCACACGAGCGTCGACTCGATCGTCCAGGCCGAGGCCAGGATCGCCCTCCACGGCCAGCTCGAGCGGATCGAGGCGGGCCGCTACGGCGCCCTCGAGGACACCGTGGCGCTGCTGGAAGGCGCGGCGGTCGCGCTGGACCCCGCCACCGGCGCGGTCCTCGCCTGGGTCGGCGGGCGGGACTTCTCGCGCTCGGAATTCGACCGTGTCGACCAGGCCCGCCGTCAGGTCGGCTCGCTGGTCAAGCCGTTCCTGACGGCCGAGGCGCTCGACCGCGGCTGGGGCATCCTCGACGTCGTGTCGGCCGACACCGTCCCGATCCCCACGGCTGAGGGGGCGTGGCTTCCCGCGGACCACGTGCGGGAGACGGAGCTCCCCCTGCGCGAAGCCCTCGTACGATCGTCGAACCGTGCGGCGGCCCATCTGGGCGTCTCTCTCGGCCTCGAGAGCGTCACGCAGGTGGGGGCCCGCATCGGCGTGGAGCGACGGATTCCTTCGGTGCCGTCGTCCTCGATCGGGGCCTTCGAGGCGTCGCTGCTGGAGATGACGGCGGCGTACGGCCTCTTCGGCAATGGCGGCCGGCTCGTGCAGCCCTATCTCGTGGAGCGGATCGAGGACCCGCACGGAAACACCCTCTGGACCCGCCCGGTCCCCGAGGCCCGCCCGCCGGTGACCTCGGAGGCGACCGCCTTCGTCGTGCTCGACGCCATGCGCGCGGTCGTGACGCGCGGCACCGGAACCTCGGTGCGCAGCTACGGATACCGCGGGCCGGCCGCCGGGAAGACGGGCACGACGAACGACGGGCGCGACGCCTGGTTCGTCGGCCTCACCCCCGAGATGGTGGCCGGCGTCTGGGTCGGCTTCGACCAGCCCGCGGAGATCGTGGCAGGCGCCGGGGGCGGCACGCTGGCGGCCCCCGCCTGGGCCACCTGGATGGAGGGCGTGCGGCGCTCGCCGCGTCCCCGCACCGGGGCATGGATCCCGCCCCTGGGCGTCGAGCGCGTCTGGTACGACCCGGTGGACGGGCGCGTGCTGGGCATCGAGTGCCGGGAGGACGTCGATCCCCGCGTCCACCAGGAGGCCTGGGTCGCCACCGGCCGCTACGTCCGGGCCGAGTGTGGGGGCGGGTTGGGTGGCCTCCTCGGCCGTCTCTGGCGGGCCGTGCGACCGGGAGGCTGACGGGCCGAGTCGTCCGGCGGGAACCGTGAGCCGGTTCCACCGCTTTCTCCGTACCAGAAAATGATGGGTCAACCATTCATGGGATACGGGGAAGAGCGGGGATGTGCACGACGATCCAGGTCGGCCTGGGGACGAGGGTTGAGGACGGGGTGCTGGCGGCGGCGGGGTGGCTGGCCGACGCGTGGCGGAGGTTGACCGGGGCGCTCCTCGGGGACCGCCCGGCGGCGGGGGTTCATGCGGCCGCGGCGGGCGCATCGGAGGCGGGGCGGGCGGTGGCGGGTCCGGACGTGCGGGTCGCGACCGCGGCGATCCTCCTCGAGGTGGCGGAGTCGCGGCATGCCGCCGGACCGGAGGCCCGTCGCGTGGCCGAGTGCACGATGCGCGAGGAGTACGGCCTCTCGGGCTGGCAGGCGAACCGACTCGTCCGCGAGGCCGACGAGGCGCGTCGGGCCTCCCCGGGCATTTGGACCTTCACCAGCGTTCTGGTCGCCTCCGTCTCCGCGGCGCAACGCCGCCGGCTCACGGAGCTGGTCGAGCTCGTGGGAGGCACCGCGGAGGCTCGCGACGGGCGTCGGCGGTACGCGGCCGCGCGGATCCGGTGGCTTCTGCGGGTGGAGGGGGCCCGTGTCTAGCGGCCGTCGCTCCCTCGGAGCGCTCATGGCCGTGGCCGTGGCGCTGACGGTGTCGGGTCCCTCCGGCGCCGCCGCGCAGCGGGGTGATGGCCCGGGCCGTGACCCGGCGGCTTCCGTCGGCGCGACGGCACGGCCGGTGTCCGCCCCCCGGGGCATCACGGTGGCGGCCGGGACGCGGTACGCCGCCGGAGCCGTGCACCGCTGGCTTCTCGGTCCCCACTACCGGGACGTCTGGGCGACGCCGGTCCGGGTCGAGCTGCTGGATCTCGATCGGACGGCCGGCGGGCTCGAGGCGACCGGGACCGGCGGCGGCATGCAGACCCGCTCGCTCCGCTTCGCGGGCGCGGACGGGCGCGAGTACGCCTTTCGCTCGATCGACAAGGATCCCTCGGCGATCCTCGACCCGGTGTGGCACGGCTCGGCCGTCCACGACATCGTCCAGGACGGGATCAGCGCGGCGCACCCGTACGGCGCCCTCGTGGCGGCGCCGCTGCTCTCCGCGGCCGGCGTGCTGCACGTCGAGCCGCTGCTTCGCGTCATGCCGTCCGATCCGAGGCTCGGCGAATACCGAGCCGAGTTCGGCGGGATGCTGGGCCTCTTCGAGGAGCGTCCGGACGAGAACGGCGGAGACGGCGCCTCGTTCGCCGGCGCGGACAAGGTGATCGGCAGCGAGCGGCTGTCGGAGCGGCTCGCCGAAGGCCCCGCCGACCGGGTCGACGCGCGGGCCTACCTGCGCGCCCGGCTCATGGACGTCTTTCTCGGCGATTTCGACCGGCACCGCGACCAGTGGCGGTGGGCGAGCTTCGAGGACCGTGCGCCACGGCGATGGATTCCGATTCCGAGAGACCGGGACCAGGTCTTCGCCGACTTCGACGGCGTCGCCACCACGATCGCCGGCCTCTACGTGCCGCAGCTCGTCCGTTTCGGACCGGAGTACCCGGATCTCACCCGGCTGCACTGGAACGCCCGGGACATCGACCGCTGGTTCCTGGCGGAGCTCGACCGGAACGCCTGGGACGAGGTCGGCCGGGAGGTGCACCGCGCGCTGACGGACGCGGCCATCGAGGACGCGGTCCGGCGGCTCCCGCCCGAGATCCACCGACTGCACGGTGCCGAGCTCGCCGCGACGCTCCGCAGCCGCCGCGACGCGCTCCCCGACGCGTGGTCCACCCTGTACGGGCTCATGTCGGGTGAGGGCGACCTGCGGGCGACGGACGCGGACGAGGCGGTCCGGATCGAGCGGCTCCCGGGTGGCATGGTCCGCGTGCGCGTCGCCGCGGTGGGCGCGGTCGACGAGCCGTTCCTGGACCGCCTGTTCGACGCTTCCGAGACCGGGGAGATCAGGATCCACCTGCAGGGAGGGGACGACGCGGTGGTGGTGCGCGGCGCCGGCGGCGGTCCCACGATCCGGGTCGTGGGCGGGCCCGGCGACGACCGGTACTACGTCGACGAGGGCGTGACCGGCGTCCGCTTCTACGACCACGAGGGGAGCGACGTCGTCACGGGTGAAGCACCGCTCGACCGACGCCCCCACGCCGAATGGGTCTGGACGGAGGACGACCGGGACCAGCCGCTCGACTGGGGGCGGCGCTCGCTCCCGCTGTTCTGGTCCTCGTACGGCACCGACCTCGGCGTCTTCGTGGGCGGTGGCGTCCGCACGGAGCGCTACGGCTTCCGGCACCCGGACTTCGCCTCGGCGGTGGAGCTCCGGGTCGGTGTGGCGCCGTCCGCGGGGAAGGGCAGGATCGAGGTCGACGCGCGGCTCAACCGCTCCGGGAGCCCGTTCTTTGCGCGGGCGCGCGCGCGCCTTTCCGGGCTCGACGTCCTGCACTACTACGGCATGGGCAACCGCACGCCCGGGGGCGCCGAGTCCGCCCACCGGGTCGACGTCTCCCGCGCCTCGCTCGAGGTCGGCGGCGGGGCGTCCATCGGCCGCGGGGCGGAGGTCGCGCTGTTCGGGGTGGCCGAGCGGTCGCACACGCGCGGGGGCGCGGAGCACCTCTTCGGCCCCTCGGCACCGGGTGGACCGATCTACGGCGGCGGCGTCTTCCGGGCCGTGGGGGCGGGCGCCCGGCTGCGCTTCGAGCCGCTCGAGGACGAAGCCTCCGGGTCCCACCGGATCCGGCTCGGCGTCGAAGGGACCGTCTTCCCGGCGCTCCTCGACGCCTCGGAGGGCTTCGGCCGCGCCTCGGCGCGGATCTCCGCCGTCGTGGGCTCGTCGCCCGATCCCGGCGCGGCCCTGGCCGTCCGGGCCGGGGCCGACCGGCTCTTCGGCCGGGCTCCGTGGCACCACGCCGCGTTCCTCGGCGGGGAGGAGACCCTGCGCGGCTTCCACGAGCAGCGCTTCGCGGGCGACGCGGCGCTATGGGGTGGGGCCGAGCTCAGGGTGCGCCTGGCGCGCTCGCGCGTGCTCGTTCCGGCGTCGCTCGGCGTCTTCGGCTTCGTGGACGGCGGACGGGTCTTCCTCGACGACGAGCCGGTGCACGGCGCCGGGGGTGGCTGGCACACCGCGGTCGGCGGCGGGCTCTCCGTCAGGCCGGCGGGGCTGCCGTACCTGGCCCGGCTGGGCGCCGCCCGTTCGGAGGAGTCGACCAAGGTGTTCCTGACGGTCGGACTGCCGTACTGAGCACCGCCTTGCCCGCCCCCTCCGCGCCCGCGCACTTTGGTCGCGATGACCGTCACGACGCATCCCCACCGCCTCGCTCTGTTCTCGATCGTCGCGCTGACGGTGGCGGGAGGCGGTCCGGCGGACGCGGTGGCTCAGACGGTGTCGGGCGTGGCCGTGAACGAAACGGGCCTTCGGGTGGTCGGAGCCGTCGTGTCGCTCCGCACCGCCGGGGGGAGCGCCGCGACCTCCGCGCGCACGGACGAGCAGGGCGCCTTCGTCCTCGAGGTGCCGGGGCGAGGCCAGTACCGCATCCAGGCGGACGCTCCCGGGCACCTGCCCTTCGTGAGCGCGCTCTTCGACCTCGGCGTCGACCACCCGTACGAGATCGAGCTCGAGATGCGGACCGCTCCGGCGGGGAGCATCGGTGGCGACATTCCCGAAGAGCGGTACCTCGAGTGGGTCCGCCGCTTCGCTCCCGACGCCCGGCAGCGAGACAAGAAGGTGGTGGCCGGGCGGGCGTGGCGTGAGCTCGCGTCGGGCCGGGATCTGTACGAGGCCCTCGAGTTGGCCGATTTCCCGCGGGTGCGGTTCCGACGAACGCCCGGCGGCTTCTGCGCCATGTCCGGCTCCAGCAGCGGCTGCATGGAGATCGGCGTGCTGGCGCACGGGGCCACCCCCCGTCTGATCGACCTTCACCCGGACGAGGTCGAGGCGGTTCTCTACCTCGGCCCGGGCGTCCGCAGCGCGCCGACCCGGGGCTCGATGGGCTGGACCGAGTCTCAGGTCAACGCGCGCATCCTCCTGTTCCTCAACGGGTATCTCGATCGCGGTGGCTGAGGAGCCCGACAAGGCGTACGACCGGGCGTATTTCGACCGCTGGTATCGCTCGGACGGGGCGCAGCGCGGCTCCCAGGAGCTCGAGAGCCAGGTGGAGCTCGCCGTGGCCGCGGCCGCACTCGGCGGCGTGGATGCAGCGGCGCGGTTCGTATTCGACGACGATTCCGGAGGTCTCGTAGCGACGTGTCTTGCGTGTCACGCGGCGATCATCCCACATCAGCCGAGCCGCCCCGGCGGG
>CALJLC010000444.1 GCA_937982605.1 uncultured Gemmatimonadales bacterium
GACTGGAGTTCAGACGTGTGCTCTTCCGATCTCAGGACGTCGACGTGTCGGGCACCTGGCGCCTCACCGTGACCACGGACCAGGGCGTGACGCACCCGACCGTGTCGCTCCGGCAGGACGGCTCGGCCCTCGCCGGGGACTACTCCTCGGCGTCGCTCGGGGAGCAGGTCGTCGAGGGGTCGGTGGCGGACGGCGAGATCCTCTTCCGCTTTTCGGCGGTCGCCCAGGGGCGCGAGTTCCCCGTGGTGTACCGAGGCGTCCTCGCGGCCGACGGCACGATCTCCGGAACGATCGACATCGCCGGGGGGCTGCTCACCGGCAGCTTCGTGGGGCGTCGCGAAGGCGGATGAGCGGACCGGACGGCGCCTCGCTCCGACTCTGGCCGCTCCTCCGGGTCCGGGATCTGGAGGCCTCGATCGACTTCTGGACGGGCCGACTGGGGTTCGCGCTGGCCGGCGCCGACGGCGAGCCGGGCGCCCGCCGCTGGTGTCGCCTCGAGCGGGGTGGTGCTTCTGTGATGCTCCAGCAGGGCAGCGATGCCGCCGATCCGGCCCGGAGTCGCCCACCGATGGAGGGTTCCGCGGGTGAGGAGGCGGCGCGCCGCGGCGCGGAGGGTGGTGCGGAACCGAAGCGGACCGAGCTGTATTTCGTGTGCGACGACGTCGATCGCGTGCACGCCGAGCTGACGAAGCGAGGGCTTCGGCTCCCGGAGCCGTTCGTCGCCGAGTACGGGATGAAGCAGCTCCGCATTCCCGAGCCCGACGGTCACGGCGTCTGGTTCGAGTCCCCCTACCCCTGACCCCGACGGACCCGATGCCCACGCTCAACGAACAGCTTGCCGCGCTGAAGGCGGAGAAGGACGCGAAGCGCGACCCCGCGTACACGGCCGTGATGAACCGGGCCACGCAGGAGCTCGCCGCCTCGGACATCCTCGACGGGGTCGCGAAGGTCGGCGAGCCGGCACCGCTCTTCGCGCGGCCGAACCTGGCCGGCGAGACCGTCCGTCTGCGCAGCCTTCTGCGGCAGGGGCCGGTCATCGTGAGCTTCTTCCGCGGACGGTGGTGACCCTACTGTCGTCTTGAGCAGGCTGCTCTCCAGGCCCTTCTGCCCGACATCCGCGCCCGCGGCGCGACGCTCGTCACGTTGTCCCCGCAGCTCGGCGAGTTCGCCCGGGCATGGGTCGACGAGGACGGGATCGAATTCGACGTGCTCCTCGACCTCGGCAACGGCGTCGCGCGCGACTACGGCCTCACCTTCCCGCTCGGCCGGGAGCTGTCGGACCTCTACCGGGACGTGCTGAAGATCGATCTCACGCGCTACAACGGAGACGAATCGTGGGAGCTGGCGATTCCGGCCACCTTCGTGGTGGACACGGGGGGCACGATCGTCTGGGCGTCGGCGCATCCGGACTACACGGTGCGGCCCGAGCCGTCCGAGGTCCTCGCGGCGATTCCCTGAGCGCGGCGAGCCCGCAGGTGTCGACGGCGCACCCCCTTCCCGGACCCCTCGCCCGTGCGCACGGCTGGGCACGCCGGCAGCCGTGGCTCGGACGCTTCACGCTCATGAACCGTCTGCTCCTCGCGATCGCGTTTCTGCCGACCGGGCTGGTCAAGGCGACGGGCCGACGGTTCACGACGCTTCCGGTCGAGAACCCCGTCGGCTTCTTCTTCGAGGCCATGTACCAGACGGGGCCGTACTGGCACTTCATCGGCCTCATGCAGATCGCCGCGGCGCTGATGCTCCTCGTGCCCGCGACCGCCACACTGGGGGCGGTCCTCTTCCTGCCGATCGGTGCCAGCATCTTCCTGATCACCTGGGGGGTGGGCTTCCAGGGCACCGTGTGGGTGACCGGCGGCATGCTGCTCGCCGTGATCTACCTGGTGTGCTGGGACGCCGACCGCGTCTGGGCGGCCGCCGCGGCGCTCCTCGGGAATCGGGACGGAGCGCTTCCGCTCCTGGCGGGGGCCGGACGCGTCGAGCGGCTCGGCTGGGTCGGAGGTGGGGCGGCGGGTATCCTGCTCTTCATGGTGACGCGGAGCTTCCTGCCGCCGTCGTGGACCGGTCCGCTCCTCGTTGCGGGGATCGCGTCGTTCCTCCTGGTCCTTGCAGGAGGCGTGCTCACGCTCGTTCGCGGCGGTCCGGAGCGGCGGTCGACCACACCCCCGGCGTCGGGGTCCGCCTGAAATGGCCGAGGTCTCCGCCGCCATGGCGCGGCAGTACGAGGCCGGGGACCGCGACGCCTGTCTGGCCGTCTTCGATTCGAACGTGCCGCGCTACTTCCGGACCGCGGAGCGCGCCGACTTCGTCGCCTTCCTCGACGCGCTTCCCGGCCCCTACCTCGTGCTGGAGGACGAGCGGCGGATCGTCGCCTGCGGCGGATACGCGCTGAGGGAAGGGGCGGGGATCGCCGACCTGTGCTGGGGCATGGTCGCGCGCGACCGCCACCGTTCGGGCCTCGGGCGTGAGCTCACGCGGGCCCGCATGGACGCCGCCCGTCGCCATCCCGGAGTCCGGGAGCTGGCGCTCGAGACGAGCCAGCTCACCACGGCCTTCTACGAGCGGCCCGGCTTCGAGATCGTCGACGTCACGCCCGACGGCTACGCCGAAGGGCTCGACCGGTGCACCATGCGACTGCGGCTCGGCGAGCCGTGAGTCGTCCGCCGGTGGAGGTCCGGCTGCTGGGCCCCGAGGACGGACCGGTGCTGGATCGCGTCGCCGCGGACGTCTTCGACGGACCGGTCCTGCCGGAGCTGGCCGCCGAGTTCCTCGCCGACGCGCGACACCACCTGGCGGTCGCCATCGACGCGGGCGTCGTCGTCGGCATGGCTTCGGCCGTCCACTACGTCCATCCCGACAAGCGGCCGGAGCTGTGGATCAACGAGGTCGGCGTCGCGCCGACCCATCGGCGTCGCGGTCTCGCCCGCGACCTGCTGGGTGCGCTGGTGGAGCGGGCCCGCTCGCTCGGTTGCACCGGCGCGTGGGTGCTGACCGAGTCCGGGAACCGGGCGGCCCGGGCACTCTACTCGGCCGCGGGAGGCGAAGGCGACGAGACGACCGTACTGTACGCCTGGCGTTTCGACGCCGACTGACACGCTGCCGCGACGGGGCCGTCCGCCGCGGCGACCACCCGGAGGCGCCCCCATGACCGAAGGGCTTCGAGCCGCCGCCCGCCCGGCGGTCGTGCTCCTGGCGATGGTGCTCGCCTCCTGCACGCCGTCGCCCGAGTACGACGTAATCCTGCGCGGAGGCACGGTGGTCGACGGGACCGGGCTGCGCCGGTTCGAGGGGGACGTGGGCATCCGTGGCGGATACGTCGTCGCCGTCGGCGACCTCTCCGACTCCGGCGCGCTCGACGACGTCGACGTGGCGGGCCTCTTCGTGACGCCGGGCTTCATCAACCTGCACAGCCACAACCGGCTGGACGCGGCATCGACGGCGGAGAATCTCCTCACCCAGGGCGTGACCACGATCGTGCTGAACGCCGACGGCGGCGGCTCCTTCGACGTGCAGGCCCTTCTCGACCGGCAGTACGAGGCGGGCTTCGCCGTCCACGTGGCGCCCAACGTCGGCTTCAACACGGCGTGGGGCGACGTCGTCGGGCCTCGGGACATCCGCCCCACCGCCGAGCAGAAGGCGGCGGTGCGCGACGCCATGGAGGCGGGGCTCGCCGACGGCGCCTGGGGCGTCTCGGCCGGACTCGACTACAAGCCGACCTACTTCGCGACGACCGAGGAGGTCGTGGAGATCCTCTCCGGGCTCGAGCGCTGGCGCACCGTCTTCACGAATCACGACCGCCTCATGCCGGAGCACGGCTTCAGCTCGATGGTGGGCATGCGGGAGACGATCGACATCGGCGCGGCGACGGGCCTGATGCCGATCATCACGCACATGAAGATCCAGGGGCACGAGCAGGGCTCGCACGAGGCGGTGCTGGGGATGATGAGCACCTCCACCGAGAGCGGCGTGTACGTTGCGGCCGACGTCTACCCGTACCTTGCCGGCGCGACGTCGCTCGCCGCGCTCATCATCCCCGGCTGGGCCCAGGAGGGCGGCGTCGACGCGATGCGCGCCCGCTTCGGGGACCCGGAGCAGCGCGCCCGGATCGTGGCGGAGGCGAACGAAGCGATGGCCGCGCGCTTCGGGGGACCCGAGGGTGTCTTCGTGCGAGACGAGGAGCTGGGCCGCGAGCTCACCGACCTCATGGCCGAGATGGAGGTGACGGACGGCGGTGAGGCCGTCGTGCGCATCCTGGAAGAGGACACGCCGGGGACGATCCTGCGCTTCGGGGCCGAGGAGGATCTCCGCGCGATCCTCCGGCACCCGACGGCGTCGATCGCGTGCGACTGTGATCCTTCCGACGGTCGACCCGGCCACCCGCGCACCTGGGGTACCTTCCCGCGCGTGCTCGGCCGCTACGTGCGGGAGCTCGGCGTCCTCACCTGGGAAGACGCCGTCCGTAAGATGACCGGCCTGCCCGCCGCGACGATCGGGTTCACGGGGACGGGCCTGGTCGCGCCCGGAATGGCGGCGGATCTGGCGGTGTTCGACCCCGAGGCGATCCTCGATCGCGCGACCTTCGACGAGCCGACGCTCGTCTCCGAAGGCATGCGCCACGTCCTCGTCGGAGGGCGCTTCGCGCTCCGCGACGGGGCCGCCACCGGGGTCGCGGCCGGCGGGGTGCTGACGCGAAACCGGTGGGAGCCCGCCCGCCCGCAGAGCACCGGCACGCGGCGTCGGGTCGAGCTCGACGCCACGGTCGAGAGCTTCCAGGGCGTCTCCGCCGTCCACCGGGTCGAGATCGAGCTGTCCCAGGCACCGGGCGAGCGGTCGGCGACCGGCTTCGTCCGCGTCACGGACGAGGCGGGGATGACGCTGCGCTCGACCCGTCTGGGCGTGCTCCAGGCGACGGACGGCTGGGCCGGCATCACCGGAACGCTCGCTCCCGAAGGCGACGACGACGCACGCTCGGAGACGGCGTTCCACCTCGTCGTCGACACCGCGGACCCGACCGGCGTGGGTCCGACGGCGGTCGCGTTCGTGGCGATCGACGGTCCGCAGCTCGCCGGATGGACCGACGCGGCGCCCGAGATCGAATCGATGCCTCCGGAGGCGCGGTGACCGAGGACGCTACCGCGCTCCACGCGCGTGCCGGTGCCGAGTCCGCGGCGGGCGATCTCGAGTCCGCGGCCGCCACCTACGCGGAGGCGGCCGCGCTACGTCGCGCCGCCGGAGAGCAGGGGCCACTGGCCCACGAGCTCCGGCACTTCGGGCAGACGCTGCTGGAGCTGGGGCGGCCGGACGAGGCGGAAGGGCCCCTCTCCGAGGCGCTCGCGCTCTACCGAGCCCTGGGCACGGGCGGGGTGACGCTGGCCAACGCGCTGCGGCCGATGGCGCTCCTCCACGAAGCGCAGCGACGTCCCGAGGAGGCGCGCCGGCTGTGGCGCCAGGCCCGGGCGCTCTACGCCGCCGCGGGGATCGCCGCGGGCGTCGAAGAGGCGGACGACCACCTCGGTTGAGCGCCGGGGTTCGGACTCCCGCGGCTACCCGTCCGCCTCGATCGCCGATTCCAGGCGCAGGATGATCTCCTCCATCTGCCGTTCGCGGGTGCGTGCCCAGCGCGGGAGAGGAACGCGGCCCATCCCGAAGAAGCCCGCACCCATGCCCGCGAGGAGGATCGTGTCCGGGTCGAGCACGGGGGTGCCGGTGCGCGCCGCCGCGATCCCGCTGACCGCGGCCGCCCCGAGCATCACGCTGCCCACGCTCATGTACGGGATCGCCTGCCCCTTCACCGTCCTGAGCCGGAGCCTGTGGCCGGTCCCCGACGGCTCCAGGAGCGCCTGGAGGTTGCCGTTGGTCCACTGCCGGAAGTCCCCTTCGGTCCGGATCTTCCCCTTGGCGTCGAAGGTCATCCGCAGGTCCACCACCAGCCGATTCCACTCGTCCTCGGTGAGCTTCCGGGGCAGATCCACGCTGCGCCCGACCCCGATCGTGGTGCCGAGGAAGGTCCGGTGGGCCGACGCGTCCGGGCCGGGACGGTCGAGCGAAGCGGCCGCCCGGGCGATGACATCCTTCGGAATCCCGACCTCGTCTCCGATCTCCTGCAGCTCGTGGAGCGTGAGGCCCGTGGAGCCTCCGCGGCCGGCGGGGGAACCCCCGGCGGTCTCGGTGGCACGATCGAGGATCTCGGCGACCTCGTCTTCGGAGTAGCGGCGCTCGTCGCTCACGGCATCAGAGTCGGCTGGGCGCGTCGATCAGGCGGTTCCCGACGTCGGGCGTGTACAGGGCGTAGTCGAACCCCGGAGCGATGCAGAAGCTCCCTGCCTCGCCGGCCTTCGAGAGCGCGAGGAAGCCGACCTGGATGTCCCTCCAGTCGGGGTTCTTTTCGATTACCCGCTCCACGGCGAGCTCGCACGCTTCGGCGGGGCCGTGCCCCTGACGCATGAGCTCCACCACCAGGAAGCAGCCGACCGCCCGGATCACGGCTTCGCCCCAGCCGGTGGCGGTGGCGCCCCCGACCTCGTTGTCGACGTAGAGCCCTGCGCCGATGATCGGCGAATCGCCCACCCGGCCGTGGTACTTGTACGCGGCGCCGCTCGTGGTGCACGCGCCCGAGAGGTTGCCCGCCTGGCCGAGCGCCAGCATGCCGATCGTGTCGTGGTTGTCGATGCCGACGCTCGGCGTCGCTTCGCCGTTCTCGGCCTTCCACTCCTCCCAGCCTTCGCGCGCCCGGTCGGTGAGGAGGTTCTGGCGCTCGAAGCCCTGCTGGACCGCGAAGTCCAGCGCACCGTCCCCGACCAGCATCACGTGCGGGGTCGACTCCATGACGCGGCGCGCCACGGAGATCGGGTGCAGGATCTCCTGCAGGAACGCCACCGAGCCGCATCGTCCCCGCTCGTCCATGATGCACGCGTCGAGCGTCACGCGGCCGTACCGGTCGGGCCAGCCGCCGTAGCCCACGGACGTCACGTCGGGGTCCCCCTCGGGGACGCGCACGCCCGCCTCGACCGCGTCGAGCGCGCTCCCGCCACCCGTGAGGATGGGCCACGCAGCCTCGTTGGCGGCCAGGCCGTGCTCCCACGTCGACAGCGCGACGGGGCGAACGGCCTGGGCGGCCGCCGCGCCGTCGGATCCGGCCGCCCGCTCGGCGTCCGGTGCGCAGCCCTCTAGGATCACGGGGGCACCCGCCGCGCCGAGCACGGACGCCTGGAGAAACGACCTGCGGTCGGCCCTGGCTTGATTTCCCCGTCGACGGTGGAGAATGATGAGCGGGTGAGGGTATCCGCG
>CALJLC010000445.1 GCA_937982605.1 uncultured Gemmatimonadales bacterium
GGCAGGGGATCACGAAGTCCTGATGGGCCAGGTCGCAGAGTCGCATCCGCAGGTCGTGGAGGACGTCGTCCCACTGCCACCCCGACTGCGAATGGATGCGGCAGATGCCGTCCATGAGGTTGTCGAAGACGCAGTCCCAGTACGACGCGGCCAACCCCTCGAAGGCCGTCGCCATCCGGCCGTGGCGCGCGTACTCCGGGGTCTCCTCGATCCGCTCGGGGAAGACGCCGAGGTGCTCGTGCATGGACACGAAGAGGCAGCGCTCGACCAGAGTGCGCACGCGCGCTTCCCCCGCCTCGTCGAGCTCGATCGGCTCGGGCGGGACCCGGTCGACCTCCCGGGACAGCTCGAAGGCCCGGTAGTCCACGCCGGGCTCGAGGTAGGAGAACGATCGGTACCCGTCGTACGACTTCTTGAGGCTCATGGCGAGGCGCGAGGAGGGTCGTCGGCAGGCGACAACCTGACGCGGCGCGCGCGCGCCGGACAGAGCCGGCTACGAGCCGCCGCCGATCACGAAGCCGACCGCCACGGCCTGGCGCTCGCCGAGCGCGGCGGACGCGCGCAGCACGAAACGGCGCGACGGGTCGAAGGAGAGGTCGACCCCGAGCCCCCCCGTCGCCTCGACCTTGAACTCCTCGTCCGGCGCCTCGTCTCCGGTGCGGAACTCCAGCGCGGCTCCGCCGAAGACGTACGGGGCGAACCAGACGGATCCGGACGACCAGCTCCGGCCGGCGCTCACCCCCATCGGAACCGAGATCAGCAGGTACTCCCCGACGCCGAAGCCCGCGCCCGCGTTCCACTCGAGGTCGAGGGGCTGACCGGGACGGTGCCGCGCCAGCGGCGCGTGGAAGTCGACGCCGCCGAACGCCGCGGTCTCCCCGGCCACGCCCTCACCGGCACCGCCGCGCACCGCGACCGCGCCGCCGAACCCCGGCACCGTCCACGTGCCGAAGAAGACGTCCTCGTCGCCGGGCCGGGCGCCCGCGCGCATCCAGTAGAGCCCGAGCCCCGAGGGGCTCTCGGGTCCGATCATCCGGGGCGTGTCCCAGACGATCTGGGCGTCGGCGGACGCGGCGGCTCCTCCGCCGGCCGCCAGCGCGGCCGCGAGGGTCAGGGCCGCGCGCACGCCCGGTCCGGCGATGCGATCTCGCATGGGTATCCCGTCAGTTCGGCGCCCGGACGCCGGGCGCGTCGTAGCTGCGGTTGCGCCCGATGACGCCCCCGCCGATCTCGAGACCGCGGTTGTCGCGGACCGCCACCCACTGCCGGATCCCTCCCGGGAAGGGCTCGGGGCGGCCGTTGCGGCCGAGCGCGTCGGTGTACCAGATCTCGGGGCCGTCCGCGTTGTGCACGCGGTTGCCGTTCACGTCGACGAAGCGGCGCACACCCTTGAAGGGCGAGCGCGGATCGTCCCAGCCGACGGAGTCGCCCGCGAGCGCCTCGCAGCGGTCTGCGCCGACGAGCTCCGGCCGGTAGCAGAGGTCGATCGGTCGACCGACCCCGTTCGCCGCGCCGGCGTCGAAGAAGCGGCTCGGGTCCATGACCTGGAAGTACGGGTTGAACGACGCGAGCGTGCCGCCCTCGGCCCGGCGCAGCGAGACGCTGATCTCCCAGCTCTCGCGCAGCGCCGAATCGAAGCGGGGTCGTCCGTCCTCGGGCGCCACGACGCGCTCCTGCAGGCACCGCGCCTCGGGGATCGCCCGCTTGCCGCCGCCGTCCGGAGAGATCGCGGGGTTGGCGGTCCCGACCGTGATGTGGACGTCGCGGTCGCATCCGACCACGAGCTCCCCCGGCGTGCCGATCGGGGTCAGAACGGTCGCGCTGAAGCCGGTACCGTCGCTGCAGCGGATGTGGTAGGCCACCTCGTGCATGTTGTTCGTGAACGCGTCCGCGGAGTGCGTACCCTGGTGCATCTTCACGAGGATGTCGCACTGGACCTGCAGCACGGCGGAGCCGCCGTCGCCCACGTTCATGACCAGGTCGTTCTCCCACTCGACCTTGTGGCCGACGTGGTCCTCGTTGCGGGGAGCGCCGAAGCCCCCCTCCACGAGGTGCTGATTGGCGTAACCGAAGGGGATCGCACCGACTTCGGCGTAGAGGTCCGAGCCGGACGGGTCCCGGCCGTGCTCGTGGCCGAAGGTGCAGCCCGTGGCCGGGTCGACCGCCGGATGCCAGGTCGGGTAGCGCAGGCTGTCCGGCCCGATGACCGAGTACTGGTCGTGCACCGACGCCGGACAGGTGTCCGTACCGGTCGGGCTCCAGATCCCGAAGGCGATCGCGTCGCCGATGGCCACCTGCGGCACGTCCGCGAGCCGCACCGGGTCGGAGTCGTCGCACGCGGCGGCGGCCGCGACGGCGACCATGGTGATCGTCCTCAGCGTCGTTCGCATCGTTGTTTCCCCTTCAGTCGGATCGCCGCTCGCCCGCGGTCGCGGACGGCTCAGCGGCGGCCCAGGTACATGCCGAAGCGCAGAGTGCCGAGTCCGACGGACTCCTGCACCGGAGTGCCGTCGTTCTGCAGCGAGGCGAACGACGACGCGTCATAGGTGAGACGGTTTCCCACGACCCACGAGCCCGCGAGCGGGAGGTCCCAGCCGACGCCGAGACGAAGGCGCACCGCGTCGTAGGTGAAGTCGGCCGCGCGATAGCCCGCCCAGCCGAACCCGCCGATGACGTGGAGCCCGCTTCCCGGGCGCGGGTGGATCTCCGCGGCGATCCCCGCCGACCACACCGACTCGCGCTCCCCGTCGTTGGTCGTCGTCGCGTAGCCGGCCTCGAGCCCGACGCGCGTCGCCGACCCGGCGTAGCGGCCCAGGACGAAGTCGAGCGCCGGCCCGAGGTCCCGGCTCGTGTCGCAGAGGTCGCAGACGAGCCGGGTGCCCTGCGCGGAGGCCGAGGCGGTCCACCACCACCGTCCCTCCGCGTCCGCATCCGCCCCTTGGGCGGCGACGTGCGACGCCCCCGCGAGGGCCGCGATCAGGCAGCCCGCGGCGAGCGCGACGCGTCGATGAGGGGACTTCGGGAAGGGGCGCACGGAGACCTCGGCCGGACGAGTGGGATCCACGCGATCCGCGGATCGCTGCAAGGGCCGTGCCCGGAGAGGGCGCGGCGGGGCCCCTCCCCGGATCAGTTGCCGATGTACTCGGCCTGGATCTCCTCGAGCTCGCTGCGCACGCGCACGAAGATGTCGACGATCGAAGGGTCGAAGCTCCGGCCGCTCTCTTCCTTGATCATCTCCACGACCTCGTCATTCGGTACCGCCTTCCGGTACGGCCGGTCCATGGTGAGCGCGTCGAAGAAATCGACGACGCTGCAGATGCGGGCCTCGATCGGGATCTCTTCCCCGGCGATCCCGGCCGGGTATCCCGAGCCGTCCCACTTCTCGTGGTGCGTGAGCGCCACCCGCTCCCCCATCTGGATGACCGGCGAGGTCGACCCCGAGAGGATCTGCCCTCCGATGGTCGTGTGCGTGTTCATGATCCGACGCTCCTCCTCGTCGAGCGGGCCGGGCTTGAGGAGGATGTGGTCGGGGATGCCGAGCTTGCCCACGTCGTGCATCGGGGCGGCGTGCAGCAGGAGGTCGACGAGGCCGGGCTGGAGATGCATCGCCATGCCGACGATCTGGGAGTAGCGCCCGATCCGCTCGATGTGCCCCGCCGTGTCGTGGTCCTTGTACTCGGCCGCGAGCGTGAGCCGACGGATGGTGTCGAGGTGCGCCCCCTGGATCTCCCGCTGGGCACGCGTGACCTCCTCGAGCGCCTCGCGCAGCTCTCGTGTCCGCACCTCGACGGTGTCCTCGAGCGTCGCCTTGCTCCGACGCAGCTGGTCCTGCGCCGTCTTGAGCTCGAGCAGCCACTTCAGCCGGAGTCGGAGCTCGGTGTGGTCGACCGGCTTGTTGATGAAGTCGTTGATTCCCGACTCGTACGCGCGCAGCCGGTCTTCCCGGGCCTCCAGGCTGGTGACCATGACGATCGGCAGCTCCTCGGAGGAGCGCGTCTTGCGGATCCGCCGCGCGACCTCGAAGCCGTCCATGTTCGGCATGTGCGCGTCGGTCAGGACGAGGTCGACGCCGAGTCCGACCTTGGCGATCGCCTCGATGCCGTCCGAGGCGATCTCGACGTCGTACCCGAAACCACGCACGAACTCGGCGTGGAGCGTGCGGATCATCTCGTCGTCGTCGGCGACGAGGATTCGGTAGGTGATCTCGGCCATCCCGTGGGGTCTGGGTCCTCAGACGAGACAGTGGTCCCGGTCGTCCGGCGCCTCCGACGGGGGGGTGGGAATCAGGAGCACCCGGAGATCTCGCACCCAACCTAAGAAGGCCCGTGGCGGACCGCCAAGGATTCAATCGTTGATCTGCCGCTTTCCGCGTGGCTTCTTGAGGGCGGAGGTGTGCCGAGCTTCCCAGGCCGGAGCCGATCCGAATGTTCCGACGCGCCGTTCTCTCCACGCTCCTCGTCGCCCCCTCGCTCGCATTCGGGTGGGCGCCCGCGCTCTCCGCGCAGGAGGAGGAGATCCTCTCCTACGACGTCGAGATCGAAGTGCGTCCGGGGGGCTCGATGATCGTCACCGAGGCGATCACCGTGCGTGCCCTCGGGGATCAGATCCGGCGCGGCATCTTCCGCGACTTCCCCACGAGCTTCCCCCGCTGGGCGGGGCTGGGGCGCATCGAAGCCCCCTTCACCGTCCTCTCGGTGCGCCGCAACGGCGGGGACGAGCGCTACGTCGTCGAAGCGATCGGGGGCGAGTTCCGGCGCGGCGGCATGCGGGTCCGCATCGGTAACGCCAACGTCATGCTCGAGCCGGGCGTCCACGCCTACGAGATCGTCTACGAGACTGATCGGTGGGTCCGCTTCGGCGAGGGGCAGGATCAGCTCTACTGGAACGTGACCGGCAACGGGTGGGGCTTCCCGATCCGCTCGGCGAGCGCGCGGGTGCGCATCCCGGAGCTCGGCTCGGCTCCGGCTCTGGAGACGTGGACCGGACCCGACGGCTCGACCGCGTCGGACGCCACCGCCGGGTGGGACGCCGCGGAGCGGACCGCCACCTTCGCCACGACGAGGGCCCTGGCTCCGTACGAGGGACTCACCGTCCGCCTCACCTTCCCCTCGGGCGCGCTCACGCCCCCCACGGAGGCCCAGCGCGAGCAGTGGATGCGCCTCGACTGGGGTGGCTACATCGACGCCGGCTACCTCGTGCTGCTGGTCATCGGCGTCTACCTGATCATGTGGCGACGCGTCGGCATCGACCCCGCGCCGGGCCCCGGCACCTACCGGCGCGAGCCGCCCGACGGGTACTCCCCGGCGGCGCTCGGCTTCATCGAGAAGCGCGGCTACGACCAGAGCCTCCTATCCTCCGCGCTCGTGAGCATGGCGCTCAAGGGCGCCATCCGGATCGAGGAGTCGGACGGCAAGTGGAAGCTCCACCGTGCCGAGGACGGCCCGGAGGCGCTCAGTCCGGAGGAGTCCCGGCTCTACGACGAGCTGCTCGGAAGACGCTCGAGCATCACGCTCGAGCAGTCGCAGCATTCCACGCTGTCGGACGCCATCAAGGCGTTCCGGTCGTCGCTCCAGCGGAGGCTCGAGCGCGAGTACTTCCTGAACAACCGGAAGTGGTTCGCGGCGGGGCTGGCCGTCAGCCTCGTCGGCTTCGCCGCGCTGGCGTGGCGGTGGCGATTCGACATCAACCCCGTGGCGCTCTTCCTCGGGGTGTGGCTCAGCTTCTGGACGCTCGGCGTCGCGACGCTCGGGTACCGCCTCTGGCAGCAGCTCCGTACGGCGCTCGCCGGCGGCGGGCCCGGCGCCTGGGCGGGGACCGGCTTCCTGGCGCTCTTCTCGATCCCCTTCTTCGGCGCCGAGATCCTGGTGAGCGGCTTCCTCGCCTTCATGATGCCGACGCACCTCATCCTGGCGGCGGTCGCGCTCGGAGTGGTCAACGTCGTCTTCTACCACCTCCTGGAGCGCCCCACGCTGAAGGGTCGCGGCGTGCTCGATCAGCTCGACGCCTTCCGGGCGTACCTCGGCGACGCCGACGATCGGGCGCTGCACTCCGGAGATCGCCTCGCCCGCTTCGAGCAGTTCCTCCCGTTCGCCATCGCGCTCGGGCTCGAGGAGCGGTGGTCCGCCGCGTTCGCCGACGTGCTGCAGCCGGCGTTCGCCGGATCCGGTGGCGCGCGGCCCATGCACTGGTACTCGCACGACCACGGAGCCGGATCGTTCAGCACGAGCCGTCTGGCGTCGTCGCTGGGATCCGGGCTGTCCAGCACGCTCTCCTCGGCTTCGTCACCACCACCGTCGAGCGGGGGCGGGGGCGGCGGCTTCTCCGGAGGCGGCTCCTCGGGGGGCGGGGGCGGCGGAGGTGGTGGCGGAGGCTGGTAGAGGCCGCCGGGTCCGGCCGTCCGGCGGCAGCGCCGACCCCGCCGGTCAGGCGGAGTCGCCGGTCAGGCTCGCGCGGAGCCGGCCGAGGACCTTCGAGCCGATGAAGAGCACGCTCACCACCACGTACGCCGACACCATGCCGAAGACGAGCGCGAGCAGCAGGCCCGCCGTCCACAGCGTCACCGCGAGCAGAGGTCGGTAGTCGCGCGTCGGACGGAGCGGACGACCCGGCGCACGGCGCGGGCGCGACTCCGACGGGGGCGTCGAGCCTCCGGAGGCCACGCTCAGGAGGCCTCGTCGCGGCGGCTTCCCGGACCCACCTTCGCCTCGATCGCCCGGGTCAGCGTGTCGGCGAGCTGGTCGCCCGTGAAGGGCTTGCGGATCACGAATTGAGCGCCGGCCAGGCCGCCCGAGAGGATCGGGTCGATTTCGGCCATGCCGGTCGTGTAGACGACGGCCATCCCGGGTCGGGCCGACGTCAGCCGCTGGGCCACCATCCCCCCCCACCCGTCCGGCAGGTTGATGTCCATCAGGAGGGCGTCGATGGGGCCTTCGTGCGCCTCGATGACCCGCTCGGCCTCCGAGCCGGAGGCGGCCGTGATGACGTCGAAGCCGCGCTTCCGGAGAAGGCGGTTCGCGATGTGGCGGATACCGACCTCGTCGTCGACGAAGAAGACGGTCGGGCGTCGGGTCGGGGGGAGATCAGGATGCACTGCTGAAGTCGGGCATGGCGAGCGGGAGGTGTCCGGAATCTAGCACCTTGGTACGGGGTCGCGCCTCTGACAGATTCGCGACGAGGAGGAGGATGATGCCCTACAGACACCGAAACGGCCGGCGGCGCGCGTTCGCCGGGTGCCTCGCGTCCCTCGCCGTGTTGGCGACGGCGGTGGCCGCCGGCGCCCAGGAGGCGGAACCGGGCTCCGAGCTCCGCGTCTGGCTCGTGACCGCCGCCCCCGGCGACGCCGTGTGGGAGCGCTACGGTCACAACGCGCTACGGGTTCTCGACACCCGCACCGGCCGGGACGTCTCCTACAACTGGGGAATCTTCGACTTCCAGCAGGTCGACTTCATCCCGCGCTTCCTCCAGGGCCGGATGCTCTACCGCATGGCTCCGTTCCCGACGGCGGCGATGATCGAGAGCTACGCTCGGGCCGACCGGGAGGTCCTGCTGCAGGAGCTCGACCTCACGCCCGCACAGAAACGGGAGCTCGCCGACCTGGCGGAGGAGAACGCGCTACCGGAGAACGCCGAGTACATCTACCAGTACTTCCTCGACAACTGCTCGACCCGGGTGCGGGACCTGCTCGATCGGGTGCTCGGCGGGGCGCTCCGTGCCCGGTACGGCGCGGTCGACCGTGGGGCGACGTGGCGCTTCCACACCCGTCGTCTCACGAGCGTGGATCCGCTGATCTACACGGGGATGGATCTCCTCCTCGGTCCCCCGACGGACGCCCCGATCACCGCGTGGGACGAGATGTTCGTCCCGATGGTGCTCCGCGACGAGCTGCGGGCCTTCCGTGTCGACGACGGGGCCGGAGGCAGCCGCCCGCTCGTCCTGTCCGAGGAGGTCGTCGTCCGCTCGAGTCGGGGCGCGCCCCCCGCCGAGCCGCCGGGCTGGCTGGGGGTATACCTCGCGGTCGGGCTGCTCTTCGGGGCCGCGCTCGCGTCGGCCCGGGCGCGGAGCGTGCGGGGGTCGACCTTCCTGCGGCGCGCCGTCCACGCGCTCGCCGTCGGGTGGAGCCTCTTCGGAGGCGTTCTGGGGCTGATCCTGGTCGGGCTCCTCTTCACCGACCACGTCTTCTCGTACGGGAACGAGAACCTGGCGCTTGCCAACCCCCTCATG
>CALJLC010000446.1 GCA_937982605.1 uncultured Gemmatimonadales bacterium
GACCAATCTCCGCTCGGTGGCGTCGAAGCGGCCGACGATGGCCGACGGGCCCGTCTTCATCGTGGGGCAGGCCGAGACGCTCGTCCCCCAGGAGTCGAGCCAGGAAGCCGCGAACGCGCTGCTCAAGCTCCTGGAGGAGCCCCCGGGAGCGGGACGCTTCATCCTGACGAGCAGCGAGCCGGGGCTGTTGCTCCCGACGATCCGCTCGAGGACCGTGCCGTTGCACGTGCCGCCCCTCCCCGAGGCGCGCGTGCGCGCGCTCCTCGAGGAGCGTCCCGGCGTGGGGCCGAAGGAGGCCGCCTGGGCGGCGCGCCTCGGCCAGGGATCACCGGGCCGGGCCCTGGCCTTCCTGCCCGACGGAGAAGAGCTGGGCCCCCTGGAGAAGGAACGGCGCCGGGCGTACGAGATCGTGGCCGCCGCGCTCGCCGACGGACCCGGCGCCGGATACGAGCTCGCGGTAGGCTTCCCCCCGGCGGGTGCACGCGCGCTACTGGAGCTCTTCTCCTTCGTCGAGGAGTGGCTGCGCGACCTCGCCGCGGTCTCCAGCGGTGCCGACGACCGCGTCTTCAACCACGACGCGACGGAGCGGCTCCGCCGCCACGTGGCGGCCGCGACGGTCTCTCCCGCGCGGCTTCCGGATGCCTTCGCGTGCGTCGAGCGCGCGCGGGAGCTCGCGCGCGGCAACGTCAACCCGCAGCTGGTCGTCTCCGGCCTGGTCCGCGACATCCGACGGGCGCTCGCGCCCGGGCTCGTCGGGGTGGGCTCGTGAGCGGCCGCGACGACGGCCTCACGCACCTGGACGCCGAGGGGCGCGCGCGCATGGTCGACGTCACGCCCAAGGAGGAGACGCGGCGGGTGGCCGTAGCCGAAGGCCGCATCGTGATGCAGCCCGAGACGCTGCGTCGCATCGTCGAGGGGCGCACGGAGAAGGGGGACCCGGTGCTGGTGGCCGAGGTGGCCGGGGTCATGGCCGGGAAGCGTACCTCGGAGCTCATCCCGCTCTGCCACGCGCTGCCCGGAGCCTCGGTCGTCGTGCGCATGGAGCCGGACACGGCGATCCCGGGCATCCGCGCCACCGCCGAGGCCACCTACACGGGTCGCACCGGGGTGGAGATGGAGGCGCTGACCGCGGTCTCCGTGGCGCTGCTGACCGTCTACGACATGGTCAAGGCGGTCGACCGGGGGATGCGCATCGAAGGTGTGCGGCTCGTGCGCAAGGAGGGTGGCGCGTCCGGCTCATGGACGGCGGAGTAGCGGGCCGCCGCGGTCAGCCGGCGCCGCGCGCGAGGGCGACGGGCACGGTGAGGCGCGCGCCGACGCGCAGGTAACGCGGCCGCACGCCCGGGTTGGCTTCCTGGAGATCGCGTACGCTGACGCCGTAGCGCACCGCGATGTGGGAGAGCGTCTCCCCGGGCTCGACCGCGTGCTCCACGACGGTCATGCGCCGACCGGGCGGGATCCGCGCGTACCGCTCCTCGAAGCCCTCGGCGGCGCCGACGGGCACCCTGAGCGGGTACGGCTCCCTCGGCGGCGTCAGTCCGCGGAAGAGCTCCGGGTTCAGCCGGCGGATCTCCTCCTCGTCCGTACCCGCCGTCTCGGCCAGGACGTCGAGCGTCGTGGCATCCGGGACCGTCACCGTCTCGAAGGAGAGCGGGAGGTCGAGCTCCACGTCCTCGTACCCGAAGCGGCGGGGGTTCTGCGCCACGATGATGGCACCGACCAGCTTCGGCACGAACTCCCTCGTCTCGCGCGGCCAATGGTGCCGCAGCGCCCAGAAGAGGCTGTCCGACGGCACGGCCAGGGGCGCGTTCTGTCGCAGGATCCTGCGGGCCCGGTTCGGTCCGCCGTTGTAGGCGGCCAGCGCCAGGAACCACGACCCGAACTCCCCGTGGAGCCGGTCGAGGAACTCGACGGCGGCCTCGGTCGACTTGTAGGGGTTGCGCCGCTCGTCGACGAACGAGCCGACCTCCATGCCGAACTCCCGTGCGGTGCCGGCCATGAACTGCCACATGCCGACCGCGCTCGCGTGGCTCCGCGCCCAGGGATTGTACCCGCTCTCGATGAGCGGGAGGTAGCGGAGCGACGGCGGCAGGGCCCGCTCGGCGAGCGCGGAGTCGACCGTCCGCTCGAAGGTGCCCATCCGGCGCAGGAAGTCGGGGAACCACGGGCGGGCGGGACCCTCCCAGTAGTCGATCCACGACGCCACCGCCTCCTCGAATTCCGCGTTCCGCGTGACCGCGGAAGCCAGGATGGGGTCCGCGACTGCGTCACCCGGCGGGGGTGCCAGATAGGCGACGTGGGGATGGAGCTCCTCGGGCACCGGGTCGAGCGCGATCTCGGGCACGACGACCGGACCGGGCGCCGAGGCGGACGGCACCCCGCCCACCGGGACGCAGCCCGCGGACGCGAGCGCCACGCACCCCGCCAGGGGAGCGAGCCGGCGGCGGAAGCCGCGCCCTTCGAGGCGGTCGAGAGCCCGGCTCACATGTGGTAGTTCGGGGCCTCTCGGGTGATCGTGACGTCGTGCGGGTGCGACTCTCGGAGTCCCCCGGTGGTCACCCGGTTGAAGCGCGTCTTCGTGCGAAGCTCTTCGATCGACCCGACGCCGCAGTAGCCCATGCCGCTGCGGAGCCCGCCGACGAGCTGGTAGATCGTGTCCGAGACGGGCCCTTTGTACGGGACGCGCGCTTCGATGCCTTCCGGCACGAGCTTGCGCTTCTCCATCTCGCCCTCCTGGAAGTACCGGTCCGCGGAGCCCTCCTCCATGGCGGACAGAGAGCCCATGCCGCGTACGGTCTTGAAGCGCCGGCCTTCCAGCAGGAAGGTCTCCCCCGGCGATTCGTCCGTGCCCGCGAACATCGAACCCATCATGACCGAATGTGCACCCGCGGCGAGCGCCTTCACCAGATCGCCGGAGTAGCGCACCCCTCCGTCGGCGATGATCGGGATCCCGGTATCGACCCCGGCGACGGCGTCCATGATGGCGCTGAGCTGGGGAAGGCCGACGCCGGTCACGATGCGGGTGGTGCAGATCGAGCCCGGGCCGACGCCCACCTTCACGGCGTCGACCCCTCGCTCCGCGAGCGCCCGGGCGCCCTCCGTGGTGCCGACGTTGCCGCCGACGAGCTGGACGTCGGGGAAGCGCTCCCGGACCCGCCCCACCGCCTGCAGAACCCCTTCGGAATGCCCGTGCGCCGTGTCCACCACGAGAACGTCCACCCCGGCGTCGACGAGCAGCGCGGCCCGCTCGAGGTCGGCCGCGGAGGCACCGATCGCCGCCCCGGCGCGGAGTCGCCCGTGCTCGTCCTTGCACGCGTTCGGGTACATGCGGCGCTTGAAGATGTCCTTCACGGTGATGAGGCCGCGGAGCCGTCGCTCCTCGTCGACCACCGGAAGCTTCTCGATGCGGTGCTTGTGCAGGAGCTCCTGCGCCTGTTCCAGCGTGGTGCCGACGGGGACCGTCACGAGGTTCTCCGACGTCATCACCGCGGAGATCGGCTTCGAGAGATCCGTCTCGAACTGGAGGTCACGGTTGGTGACGATTCCGACCAGCCGGCCGCCGTCCTCCACGATCGGCACGCCGCTGATGGAGAAGCGCGCCATGAGGGCGTGGGCGTCCTGGAGCGACTTGTCCGAGGTCAGCGTGATCGGGTTCAGGATCATCCCGCTCTCGGAGCGCTTCACCCGGTCGACCTCCTCGGCCTGCTTCTCCGGCGGGAGGTTCTTGTGGATGATCCCCATGCCGCCCTCGCGGGCCATCTGGATCGCCATGCGCGACTCGGTCACGGTGTCCATCGCCGCGGAGAGGAGCGGGATCCGGAGCGCGATGCCGCGGGTGACGAGGGACGAGACGTCGGTGTCCTTGGGGTGGACGACCGAGTGCCCCGGGATGAGGAGCACGTCGTCGAAGGTGAGGGCTTCCTTGACGATTCGGTCGGGGGAAGAGCCGCCGGTCATGAAATCGCGGGCCTGTCGGATAGCAGAAACGCCCGCCTGCGGACCCCGTTTCGGGGGCGGCCGCGGGTCGGGCGTGAAGGGACGGAAGGGAGCGTCGATCTCTCCATGGAGGAGGATATTCGGACGCCCCCGGAGCGTCAACGGAGGTCGGGGCTTACGCCGGCGTCGACCTCCGCGCTCCCGCGCGGGTCCGCTCGACCCCGGCCCGTCTCATTCGGACGAACCGCCCGAGGACCCGCCCGACGACCCACCGG
>CALJLC010000447.1 GCA_937982605.1 uncultured Gemmatimonadales bacterium
CGCGTTGCACAAGCTCGCGGCCGATCTCGGCGGGGGCCTGACTGTCGGCCTCCAGCACGTTCTGGATTCTCCCCGGGCCTCCCGCCTCGACCTCTCGGGCCTGCTCCTTGGCGTGGTAGCTGGAGCGCACCAGCGGCCCCGACTCGACGTGGCGGAAGCCGTACTCCCGCTCCCCGACCTGCTTCCACATGGCGAACTCGTCGGGCGTGACCCAGCGCGCCACGGGGATGTGCATCGGCGACGGGCGGAGGTACTGCCCGAGCGTCAGGATGTCGACCGACGCCTCGCGAAGGTCGATCATCGCCTGGCGGATCTCCTCTTCCTCCTCGCCCATGCCGAGGATGATCCCGGTCTTGGTGAGCATCCCGGCGTCGAGTCGCTTGACCGCGCCCAGATACGAGATCGAGCGCCAGTAGCGGCCGCCGGGGCGTACGTCCGGGTGCAGCCGCTCGACGGTCTCGAGGTTGTGCCCCAGGATGGCGGGCTTGGCGTCGACGACCGTCTGGAGCGCGTCCTCGTCTCCCTTGAAGTCGGGGATCAGGACCTCGACCGAGCAGCCCGGCACCGCCTCGTGGATGCGCCGGATCGTGTGGGCGTAGATGCCCGCGCCCCCGTCGGGGAGCTCGTCCCGGTTCACGCTCGTGATCACGACGTGCTCGAGGCCCATCTCCTGAACCGTCTGGGCCACCCGGCGCGGCTCGTCCTCGTCGAGCTCGGTCGGCATCCCGTGCGCCACGCCGCAGTACTTGCACGCCCGCGTGCAGACGTCGCCCAGGATCATGAAGGTCGCGGTGCCGTGCTCCCAGCACTCTCCGATGTTCGGACAGCCCGCTTCCTCGCAGACCGTGTGGAGGCCCTCCGAGCGCATCATCTTCTTGAGGCGCAGGTAGTTCGGCCCGCCCGGCGAGCGCACCTTCAGCCACGACGGCTTGCGCGACCGGATGTCGATCGTGTCGAGCCCTTCGTGGGCCCGGATCCTGGACGTCCCCTTCGGCTTCACCACGCCGGTGTCCTTGCCGGCGGGCGCGTAGCCCCGGGGTGCTTCGTTTTCTATGCTCACGGCCTCGCCTCGATTCGAGGGCGGGTCTGCTTCGGATTCCGGCGGAGTGCGGGGGTTTCCGGCGGAGCTAAGGAAAAAAACCCCCCGGACGTGGGCTCACAAGACCGCCGCCGGGTGGCCCTTCTACCCCGCGGATCGGTCGGTGCGCCGCCTCCGGAAGCGCCGTCCGTCCTCGCGCACCAGCTCCTTGTGACGCGCCAGGATATGCGCCGTCACCTCCGCGGGATCGTCGGTCAGGAGAATGAGATCCATGTCCTCCGGAGCGATCTTGCCGCCCTCGAGCATCGTGCCGCGGATCCAGTCGACGAGGCCGCCCCAGTAGTCGGTGCCGAAGAGCACCACGGGGAAGTTCCGCACCTTGTTCGTCTGGATGAGCGTGAGGGCCTCGAAGAGCTCGTCCATCGTCCCGAAGCCGCCCGGGAAGATCACGAAGGCGCAGGCATACTTCACGAACATCGTCTTGCGCACGAAGAAGTACCGGAAGTCGATGGAGTGGTCGAGGAAGGCGTTGCTCTCCTGCTCGAAGGGCAGCTCGATGTTGCAGCCCACGGACGGCACGCCCGCGGCCTGCGCGCCCTTGTTGGCGGCCTCCATCATCCCCGGGCCGCCCCCCGTGATGATCGGAAAGCCCGCTTCGCCCAGGAGTCGCGCGGTCTCGACGCACTGGTCGTAGTACGCGCCGCCCGGAGGCGTGCGCGCCGAGCCGAAAAACGAAACGCCGATTCCGATATCGGCCAGATGCTCGAAGCCTTCCACGAACTCGCCCATGATGCGCAGGACACGCCACGAGTCCTTTCCCGCCTCGGCGGCTTCGCCGATGCTGGTCAGGAGGCGCTCGTCCTCGGTCTCCCGCTCGTACGGGAAGGGTCGGGAGGGGTCCTGCGTGGGGTCGAAGGCCGGGTTGTCTTTCGGGTTCATGTCGCGTGGGGAGGGGTCAGGCGGCGTCGCGGAGCCAGCGGCCGCTGCGAAGGAGGGCATCGTCGTGCGCGTGGGCGGGAGTCCAGCCCAGCTCCCGCCGAATGCGGCGGGAGGGATAAGGGTTCTCGCCCAGGGCCAGCCGCGCCACCCTTTCGAGCGGGAGGTGGGGCGCGCCCGGGGTCTTCACCCCCACCGCGGCGAGCGTCCGGACCGCGCCGCGGACGAGCCCGGCGGGGAGCGGAAGCCAGCGGGGCGACAGGCCGAGGCCTCCGGCCAGCCCCTCCATCAGCGCGCGCTGGGTGAGCGGCTGGTCCATCCCGAGGTCGAAGGTGGCGGCCGGCCCCCCGGACCCGGCCTCGAGCACGAGCCGCATCGCGGAGGCGACGTTGCCCGCGTAGACCACCGGAAGGGTGTTGTCTCCGGGCCCGAAGAGCGGCGTCAGGGGCAGGCGCAGGATGTCCGCCAGCGCCGGTACCAGCAGCCGGTCGCGCTCACCGTACACGGCGGAGGGTCGAACGACCGAGACCGGAATCCCCCGGCGCTGCTCGACGCCACGCGCCACCTCCTCGGCCTCGCGCTTGGATCGCGCGTACAGATCGCCCGGGGGCAGGTCCGTCTCGATCGAGGTCGCCTCGTCGACCTCGCGGTCGGTCGTGCCGTAGACCGCCACCGAGGAGACGTGGAGCGCGTGGTCCACGCCGGCTTCGGCCGCGGCGCGCAGCACGTTGCGCGTGCCGTCGACGTTGACCGCCCGGATCTCCGGCCACGCTCCCCCCGCATAGACGAGCGCGGCGCCGTGGACCACGTGCGAGCAACCCGACATCGCAGCGGTGAGCGCGTCGATCGGATCGCGAACGTCGCCCGCGACGACCCTGCACTCGAGCCCGGTCAGGTGCATCGTATCCGCACTCTCGCGGCACAGCGCCACGACTTCGTGACCGTGCGCGCGCAGCTCCTCGGCCAGGTGCGAGCCGAGCAGGCCCGTGCCGCCGGTCAGGAAGACCCGCACGCCCGACCGGGCTCCGCTCAGCCGCGACCGGCCAGGAAGCGCTCGGCGTCGGCTTCCAGCACGTCGACGATCGTGCTGTGGTCCGAGTACTCCTGGAGGGGCTGGGCCACTTCGGCGTCGTATACCTCGAGGAGGTGTCGGTAGTACGCCTCCGCCGCGTCGAGCTCGCCCAGCTCGATCGACGCCTCCGCCGCCGCCGCCAGGCCGAGCAGGTGGTCGGGATCCGCGTCCAGGATCTCGACCGCGTTGTCGAGCGCCGCCTCCAGGTTGTTCGCCGTGCGGTTGAGCATGGAGAGGTGGAAGAGGCCGTCGAGGTTGAGCGGGCGGGCCCGGTTGTAGGCCCCGATGGCCATCGGCAGGAACTGCTGGGCGGCCGCCGAGTCTCCCTGGGAGACCGACATCATGACGCGGTTGAAGAGGCGGTCGGCCGCCTCGATCGGCGACATCTGCGAGATGTCCGGCGGAACGCCTCCGCCCGCCGGAGCGACGCCCGTGGCGGAACCCGCGTTCGGCACCGGGCCGGGCCCCGGCCGCACCATCTGGAGGCCGATCACGACGATCAGCCCGAACATGGCGGCGCCGGCGATCCACCAGGGGAGGTTCTGACCGCCCACGACCTCGGAGGCGGCCTCCCGTCGCGCCGCCGTGTCGGGCGCGCCCCCACCGGCCGAAGCCGCGGCGCGTGGCTTTCGGGCCACGGCTCCGCCCCCCGACGTCGGCGCGGACTTGCCCGCTCCGGCGGCGCCGGCTCCGGCGCCGGCGCCGAAGACCTTCGCTCCGCACTCGCTGCAGCATTTGGCGCCGGGCGCCACCGCCGTCCCGCATTGGCTGCAGAAGCGGCCGCCGAGGCTGGCTCCGCAGTGCTGGCAGAAGTTTCCGCTCGCGCCCTGTCCGCACTCGGGGCAGGGATGGCTCCGGGCACCTTCGGTCATCATCGAATCGCGTTGAAGAGGAGAGGCCAGGTGGCCATGGTCTGAGCCCGGTAGTTGGGCTGGAAGCCGAAGAGCACGACCGAGCCGCTGCCGACACGGCCCTCCACGATCGCGGGTCGGCCGGCCACGTGCTCGCCGCCGAGCACCCACCCGGACAGGAGCGGGTCACCCGATCCGTAGCGCGCGGCCACCCGGAGTCTGGGGTCGTCGACGGCGAAGGCTCGGCTCGAGCGCCAGTACCACGCCGACGTTTCCGTGCGCATCCCCTCCGCCAGCTCCGACTCCGGCTCGAGCTCCAGCCGGAGGATCGAGCCCGGGATGTAGAACTCGGTGTTCGGGAGGCGCTCGGTGACGTCGGAGATGCGGAGGTCGAAGAGGTCACGCACGAAGTCGGTCGCCTCCTCGATCGCGATCACCCGACCGCCTCCCTGAACGAAGGCCCGTACGGCCCCCGCGCCCTCTTCGCCCAACCCCCCGGCGTACGGCGCCGGCATCCGCCGCGGGTCGTGGCCCCGAAGGATCGACTCGGCGGACTGGGCCTGGAAGAGCAGCACGTCGTAGCTCGCGAGCGCTCCGCCCCGGATGTCGGCGTCGTGGAGCGTATCGTACCGCATCTCGTGCCGGTCGAAGACCCAGCGCTGCCAGCCTTCCGGCATCGGCTCGTCCCAAGACTTGTACAGGGCCACCCGCGGCGCGTCCTCGCCCGCGAGGCGCTCCGGAAGCCGGAAGTCGAAGTCGGGAACGGAGATAGGGTCGGAGAGCGGGACGTCGAGCGACCCGTCGATGGCCACCGCGGCGAAGTCGAGCAGGTACCCGAGCGTGTGGGCGGTCACGTCGTACGGCCGCAGCGGCGGCCCCCCCGGATACTCGCGCAGGTCCGGGTACTCCTGCACCGAGAGCATCGTGTTGGCGAAGCTCGCCCACGGCTG
>CALJLC010000448.1 GCA_937982605.1 uncultured Gemmatimonadales bacterium
GGACGGCACCTCGCTCTCGGGCTCGCCGGCCTCCAGCATCGCCTCGGCGTCCACGCCGCGCTGCCCGAGCTGGTACTCGAGAGCCGCACGCGCGATCGCGCTGCGCATCGAGAACTGACGGACGGTGCTCGGCCGGTCGTTGGTGTACAGGATCGCCTCGCCCGTCTCGAGCGTGAGCTCGTCCAGCATGACGAAGCCGCCGAAGGCGCCGTCGGCCGCCGCGGCCCGCAGCTCGGTGACCACGTCGGCCCGCCACCGCTCCTCGAAGACCGTCCATCCGGCCTCCTCAAGCTTCGGCGCCAGGCGTTCGTACAGCACGCCGGTACCGTCGACCACGGCCAGATCCCGCGCGCCCTCCTCGCTCTGGGCGGCGAACCACGCCGGCACGACGAAGAGCGCCGCCATGAAGAGCGGACCGCCGACCGTGGCCGCGATGAACCAGCGGGACCGGACCCGCTGGAGATACTCCCGGCGGATGACCGCCCAGACGTTGCGCGTCATCACCGGTCACCTCCGGAAGAACGTCCGTCGTGCGCGCGCTGACCGGAGCCGCGGTCGGCTTCGGCCGGGCCGTGCGCCACGCCCGACGGCACGCCGGCGTCCCCCACCGCGTCGCGCCCGGCGTGCCGGACGAAGATCTCGTGCAGGCGCGGCTCCACGAGGTCGAAGCGGAGGATCCGCGCCCCGGAAGCGACGGCCCGCGCCAGGATCGGCTGATGGTCCGCACCCTCCCTCAGCAAGAGGTGGAGGGTGCCGTTCACGCGCTCGATCCGGTCGATCTCCGGCCCGCGCAGCCACCCGTCGGCCCCCTCGAACTCAACCGCGACGACCCCCTTCCGCTCGCGCGCCTTCAGCTCGCGGAGATCCGCGTCGAGCACCTTCCGGGCGCTCGAGATGAGGCAGACGCGCTCGCAGAGCCGTTCCGCCTGGTCCATGAGGTGCGTCGAGAAGAGGATCGTGGTGCCCTTCGCGTGGAAGTCGCGGACGATGGCCTCGAGCACGTCCTGGTTGATCGGGTCGAGACCCGAGAAGGGCTCGTCGAGGATCAGGAGCTCCGGCTCGTGCACCACGGTGCCGATGAACTGGACCTTCTGCTGCATCCCCTTCGAGAGGTCCTCGACCTTCCGGTCGCCCCACCCCTCCAGCCCGAGCCGCTCGAGCCACGCCTCCCCGCGGCGCCGGCCCTCCGCGCGCGGCACCCCGCGGATCTCCGCCAGGAAAGTGATGAGCTCGAGGCACTTCATCTTCCGGTAGACGCCGCGCTCCTCGGGCAGGTAGCCGACCCGGGTGCGGCGGGCGGCGTCCGGATCGCCACCGAAGAGGGTGACCGTGCCCTCGTCGGGGAGCAGGATCCCCATGATCATCCGGATCGTCGTGGTCTTGCCCGACCCGTTCGGCCCCAGCAGGCCGCAGATCGACCCGCGCGGCACCTCGAAGTCGAAGTCGTCGACGGCGGTGTGCTTTCCGAAGCGCTTGGTCACGCCCCGGAGCCGAACCGCGTACCCGTCGTCGCTCATCCGCACCTCTTCGTCCCCGCTGGGGTAAGAACGTCGATTCCGATACGGGCGGCGGGTCCGCTTCCTTCAGTCGGACGGAGCCTCGCCGGGCAGGGTCGGCTCGCGTACCGGTTTTGCCACGAACCGTATAGATTCTCAGGCTGCACGGCGATACTCGAGGGAGCACGGATGGCCATCTATCGTACGCTCTACTACACGGACGTCAGCGTAGGCGTCGGCGGACGCGTAACGATTCCGCAGGACATGCGCGAGGATCTCGGCATCGACGAGGGGGACTCCCTCACGGTGCGGGTCGAAGAGAACCCGCGCGGCGGTCGCCAGATGGTGATCTGGCGGGCCGAGCAGCAGCCCGAAGAAGAGTAGGTCGGCCCGCGGGCGCTCACCCCGGGTCCACCTCGGCCCAGCGAACGAGCTCCCGCAGCGGACCACGGCCGTCGTGGAGCCACCACGGCGGCGGGAACGACGTCCGGGCCAGCGGCACGATGCGTGACGCCCCCACCCGGGCCAGCGCGGATGCGACCGCCTCGACCCGGCTCCCGAGCCCGGCATGGGCCACCGTCTGCAGGTGCCGCCCCACGGAGGCGACCCGGTGCGCCACGTCGCGCGGATCGTCCACGGGTTGGACGCGGACGCCCCGGGCGAGGGTCGGGGGTCCGACGCCTTCGTCCTCCGGCTCCACGATGACGGTCCACGGCTTCCCCCCGCCGTGGCGGACGCTCCCTCCGCGCGTCGCGGCGACGAGCTCGGCGCTGCCTCGGAGCTGCTGGAGCGCCGCGCCCTCCTCCGAGGCGAGGGGACCCGAGGGGAGCTCGGACTCGAGCCGCTCCAGCGCCCGGCCCAGCGCGTCCGCGAGGCGCGTGGCCTCTTCCAGCCCACCCTCGACGTAGACGGAGTGGGGGCAGACGCACCCGCGCTGGTCGAAGGTCGCGACGGCCAGCGACAGCTCGCGGGCGACGGCCTCCAGCCCCGCACCGAGGGCATCCCGGCCGATGACCGCCAGACCCACCCGATGGTGATAGGCGACGACCCGCGTGGTGGCCGGCGCCGCGGCCCGCACGGCCCGCACGGTCGTGTCGCCTCCGTACACGACCGCCACCTCCGCCGCGGCGAGCGCCTCGTCGCGGAGCTCCGCCGCCTCACCCGGCCAGTAGAGGACCACCAGCGCCCCGGCCAGCTCCGGGTCGATCGCGGAGAGACCCCGCGCGTACAGCTCGGGGAGCGAGACGTCCCCCAGGCCCGGCTTGAGGAGCGTCGGGGCCTTGAGCACGAGGCTCCGGACGAGGGCGCTGACGCCCACGCCGGGGACGCTGCCCGCCACGATCTGGAGGCAGAGCGTCGGTCCGACCGCCAGGAGTCGACGCCCTCCCACGAGGCACGGTCCGTCGAGGCACGCCGGCGCCTCGAACTCGGCCGCGACCATCGCGTGGATCCGGTCGGCGGTCCAGTCGCGTGCCATCCCGTCCAGGACCCGTTCGGCCATCGCCGGCGAATACCCGGCCTCTTCCGGCAACGCGTCGAGCGCCTCGGCCCGCAGCGCGTCCCCGGGGTCGAGGAAGCGCTCCCCGACCGCGCCGAGCACGTCCGCGATCTCGCGCCAGCTCCGAGCACGCAGACCCGGCGCGGCACGCGCGAGTCGGTCGCACACGGCGCGGACCCCGGCCGCCGTCGGTCCCTCCGTCGGCGCCGCCGTGCCGTCCCCGGTGACGATTCCGGACCCCTCGTCGCGACTCATCGGCCGGCGGCGCTCATCATCTCGTCCATGGCTCGAGAGCACCCACGGGGCTCCGCGCCGGGTGCGCGGCCCTTCAGCCGAACGCGCCCGTCGACGATCGCACCGATGTCTTCCGTGAGCACGTGGCTGACCGAACCCGCGTTGGCCAGATCGTAGAAGGCCAGCACGCCTTCCTGCCCCTCGGGCAGCGGCTCCAGCGACACGGGGTCGAGCGCGCGCACCCGGAGCCACGGCGCCGGCAGGTGGCTCCGCCCCCGCTCCTCGCCGTCGCACAGCACGGTCTCCCAGAGCTGCGAGCATAGCTCCGTCATCCCGTACTCGTTCACGATACGCGATTCCGGCAGCCCGATCCGACCCGCCAGCGCGGCATACATGCGGGTGCGCCCGATCTCCCGACCCGACCCCTTGAAGCCGCCGGTCTCCATGACTCGGCTCCCCTCGGGGAGGCGGGCCAGCACCGGCTCAGCCCGGCCCTCACGCTCGAGCGCGTGCACGAAGGCCAGGGCGGTGCCCACGAGGAGCACCGGCTCGCCGCTCGAGACGACGTCCGCCCACACCTCCGCGGCACGCGGGCTCCACCGGCCTTCGGCATCGACGAGCCAGTCGACCCCGTCGGCGAACGCTTCGGCGGCTGCTCCGATCATGAACGACAGCGAGGAGTCCGGGACCGCGTCCGGGGCGGGGATCAGCGAGACGAAGCGAATCGACGCGCGGTCCGGCAGCAGCGCGGCGCGCAGCGGGCCTCGCAGGGCGGCACGGTAGAGCGACGGTCGGGGCACGTGGTGCCGCCCCCGGGCGGACCGGCCCCGGGTGGTGCCGCTCGTCCGGAAGACGCGGGCGTCGGGACCCGCAGGCGCGGAGACGAGGTCGAGCTGCTTGAAGGCGGCGGTGGGCACCAGGGGCACGTCCCTCCAGCTGCCCACCGCGTCGGGCGTCACGCCCCGCGCGTCGCACAGGGCCCGCAGCGGAGCGCACCCCTCGTACTGGGCGTGGAAGACCTCGAGCGCCCTCCGCTCGAAGTGCTCGTCGCTCCACGGCTCCCCGGACGAGGCGTCGAAGTCGTCCTCGAGCGCTCGACGGAGCCGGTCGAAGCCACTGCTCACGCCGGGTGCGCCCCGTCGTCGCGGCTGAAAGGAGTTCCGGTCATGGGCGAAGATTGTAACGTCCCCCGAGCGGGTCAGCCCGCCCGCGCGCCAACAGAGCGCGCGCCAACCGTGTCCAAAGAGTGCAACCCGAATGGGCTCCCGCCCTGCACACACCGGAGTCACACTGCCCATGAGCCGGTCGGCCGCCACCGCCGTGCTTCTCTCGCTCGCCTTCGCGGCACCCGGAGCGAGCGACGCGCGCGCCCAGCAGTCCGAGGAGCCCGGAGCCGGCCGGGCCGGCGGAGCCGCGCCGTTGCCGCTCGTCGCGCACCGCACCACCGACGACCTCGACATCTCCCTCGACGGTCGTCTGGACGAAGAGGTCTGGAGCCGCGCGACGCCGATCACGGACTTCACGCAGCAGGAGCCCGTGGAAGGGGGACGCCCCTCCGAGGAGACGGAGATCCGCGTGCTGTACGACGCCGACGCGCTCTACATCGGGGTCAAGATCTTCGACGATCCGGAGCAGGTTCTCGCCTTCCAGCGTCAGCGCGACGCCGGCCTCAACACCGACGACCGCTTCATGTGGATCCTGGACACCTTCCGGGACGGCCGCACCGGGTACTTCTTCGAGATCAACGCCGCGGGACTCATGGGTGACGGCGTGATCACCGGAGGCGGAGGGGGCGGAGGCGGAGGCGGTGGCGGCGGCTTCGGTGGCGGCGGGACGAACAAGGCGTGGGACGGCATCTGGGAGGCCCGCACCGCGATGCTTCCCGACGGGTGGTCGGCGGAGATCCAGATCCCCTTCCGCACGCTGAACTTCAACCCGAACCAGACCGAGTGGGGGATCAACTTCCAGCGCACCATCCGCCGGAAGAACGAGGAGATCCTCTGGCGCGGGTGGCGACGGGCCGAGGGTCTGCGCAGCCCTGTCTTCGCGGGTACGCTTACGGGGCTCCAGGGGATGTCGCAGGGCCTCGGACTGGAGGCGGTGCCCTCCGCGATCCAGAGCTGGAAGAACGTCCCCGCGGATCAGGTCGACCCCACGACGTTCCCGTCGAACGTGAGCCTCGACGTCAACTACAGCATCACGTCGAGCCTGCGGGCGTCCGCGAGCGTGAACACCGACTTCGCCGAGGTGGAGAGCGACCAGCGCCAGGTCAACCTGACCCGGTTCTCGCTGCGCTTCCCCGAGCGGCGGGACTTCTTCCTCGAGGGCTCCGGCGTCTTCAGCTTCGCGCCGCGGAGCGGCCCCTCGCCGTTCTATTCCCGAAACATCGGCATCTATCAGGGTCGCCAGGTCCCGATCACGTACGGCACCCGGCTCACCGGTCAGGCCGGCGCATTCGAGCTGGGCTTCTATCAGATCGGGACCAGCGAGGACGACTTCATCGATCCGGACGACCTCTCCACGGTCAACGTCCCCCGGGAGAGCTTCACGGTGGCGCGGGTCAAGCGACGCCTCTTCGAGCAGTCCGCCCTCGGCGTGATCTACACGCGTCGGGGCACGGCGGACGACGGCACCGGACTCTCGCCCGTCGCGCAGCACACCGCCGGCGTCGACCTCGACTTCAGCACGCGGCACTTCCTCGGGGACAAGAATCTCGAGATCGAGGCGTTCCTGGCCTGGAACTCGAACCCGCTGGACTCGAGCGACCCGGACTACGAGGACCTCACCTTCACGGACCTGACGTCGCACGGGGTCCGGCTCAACTACCCGAACGACATCTGGACCGGGCACGTCTCGTACCGGCAGTTCGGCGACGACTACGACCCGGCCCTCGGCTTCGTGAACCGCAACGACTTCCGGCGCATCGAGCCCCGGATCGGGTGGTCGCCCCGGACGCCGGGCATCAGCTGGCTGCGCCGCCTCGACTTCGGCCTCCAGTTCCGCGAGCTCGTGAGCCTCGACGAGACCTTCCCGGGCAAGGACCCGTACCTCCTCGGGGGCGTCGGCGGCGTGGCCGAGCGCGAGTGGCAGTTCGAGATCCTCGGGCTGCAGTTCGAGAGCGGCGACAACGTCGACTTCAACGCGACGCAGACGTACGAGTACCTGGACGACGACTTCGAGCCGTCGGAAGGCATCGTGGTCACCCCGGGCGACTACACGATCTGGCGCTACCGGATCGGCGGTCGCACCGCCGGCCAGCGACGCGTCAGCATGGGCGGTGGCTTCAACTGGGGCGGGTACTGGGACGGTCAGCGCCAGGAGTACAACGTGCGCGCGAGCTTCCGCCCGCGGCCCGGCGTCTCGATCTCGACCAACATCGAGCACAACGAGGTCCAGCTCCCCGGCGGCGACTTCGACATCTCCGCCTACGAGCTCTCCACGGACTGGACGCCGTCGCCGTGGGTGGCGCTGACCGGCCAGCTCCAGTACGACAACCAGTCCGAGGTGATCGGGCTCTTCGGGCGTGTCCGCTGGATCGTCAAGCCGGGCAACGACGTGTACTTCGTGTACACCCACAACTGGCTGAACGACTTCGTCGACCCGCTGGATCCGAACAGCGCGCGGGAGTTCTCGACGCTCTCGCGCGGCGCCTCGCTCAAGGCGAAGTACACCTACCGCTTCTGACCTCCGGGAGCGCTTCCGACCTCCGGTAGCGCCGGAATCACGGGCCGCGGCGCGAGCGCCCGCTCGCGGCCCCGGTCGACCCGGCTCAGACCGTTCCGGCCCCCTTCACGCCGCGCCCGCCGAGCTGACCGGTATGCTCCGCGTCGCGGAGCGTGAGCACACCGTTGACGACGACGTGCTCGATCCCGACCGGGTACTGGTGCGGGTCGTCGAAGGTGGCCCGGTCGGCCACGGTGCCCGGGTCGAAGACGACGACGTCGGCGAAGGCGCCGACGCGCAGCACGCCCCGGTCCGCCAGCCGCAGCTTCTCCGCGGGCATCCGCGTGATCTTCTCGACGGCGGACTCGAGCGTGAGGGCTCCCGTGTCCCGGACGTAGTGCCCGAGGAGCCGCGGGAAGGAGCCGTACCCACGCGGGTGGGGCGATCCCGCGGAGAGCGGTCCGTAGGGAGCGTACGCGCCGCCGTCCGAGCAGAGCATTCCGAGCGGGTGCGCCAGGATCCGCGCCGTGTTCTCCTCTCCCATGCCGTGCCCGATCATCCCGACGGAGCCGCCGTTGGACTCGAGGAGCTCGAGCGTGAGCGCGTACGGATCGACGGAGCGCTCGCGCGCCAGATCTCCCAGGCGACGGCCTCGGGCCCAGGCGGTCCCTTCGCCGCTGCTCGAGATCTGCACCGAGTTCCAGTCGCCGAGCAGCGCGACCTTGTCCCGGCACGCCTTCTCGAGGCGCGCCGCGGTGTCGGGGGCGCGCAGGCGGGCCAGAAACGCCTGGTTGCCGCCGGCGCGGTACTCGCTCGGGAAGAGGTTCGAGAGCCCGGTGGCGTACGCGGTGTACGGGTAGCGGTCGAAGTGGACGTCGACTCCGTCCCGACGCGCGCGCTCGATGAGGTCGAGCGCGGCGCCGGCCTTCCAGTAGTTGCGCTGTCCCTGGGCCTTCAGGTGCGAGATCTGGACCGGCACGCCCGCCACCCGACCGACGTGGAGCGCCTCTTCGATGGCGCCGAGCAGTCGGTCGTCTTCGTTGCGCATGTGGGAGGCGTACGGGTAGCCCGTCCCCCGGAGCACACCGGCGAGCTCGACCAGCTCGGCCGCGTCGGCGAAGCCGCTCGGCGTGTACTCGAGCCCGGAGGAGAGGCCCACGCAGCCACGCCGGAGCTGCCCGGCCAGGAGCTCTTTCATGCGGGTGATCTCGGCGTCGGTCGCCGGGCGGTCCGCGTTACCCACGACGAGCCCGCGGAGCGCGCCGTTACCGACCATCGTGGCCACGCCGACCGCCGGCCGCTCCCGCGAGATCCGCTCGACGAATCCGGCCGGATCGCGGAAGTCGATCTCGATCCCCCGCCCGCGGTATCGGTCACGCGTCTCCTCGTACTGCGCGTCCGACCACGGTCCGATCGAACCGCCGTCCTGCCCGACGACCTCGAGCGTGACGCCCTGCCGGATACGGCTCTCCGCACGGCCGTTCACCAGCAGGTTCATGTCGGCGTGCGAGTGGATGTCGATGAAGCCCGGGACCACCGCGCGGCCGCGCACGTCAAACTCCTCGGTACCGGCGGGGAGGCCGGCTCCGATCGCCGATACCCGGTCCCCCGTGAGCGCCACGTCCATCACCCGCCCGGGTCCGCCGTTTCCGTCGAAGACGGTACCGCCACGGAGCACCAGATCGGCGCGACGCGAGCGGTGGATCCCGTCGTGCCAGCGGGCGGCCGTCGGGTCGTGGGCCAGAGCCGCCGCGGTCGCGGGCGCCACCAGGCTCCCCAGCCCGGCCGCCGCCGCCGTGCGTACGAAGCACCGTCTCTTCATCGTCTTTCTCGCTCGCTGTGATCGTGTCCCGATCCGCCGGTCAGCCCCGTCGGACGCGACCGGGCTCCAGGCCCCCGGTGTGGAGGATCTTCTCCTGCAGGCGGGCGCTTTCCTCGTCGGTGAAGTCGAGTGCCCGCCGAAGCGCCGCCCGCACTTCGTCGTACGCCGCCGCGGGAAAATCGTCCCCCTCGGCGTGCGCGAGCGCCCCCTCGAGGGCGTCCAGCTCGCGCTCCATCTTCTCGGTGGCCCGGCGGAGGCGCGCGAGCGCCCGGCGGGCTTCGGATTCTGCGGAGGTCATGGGACCGCATGATGAGGACCGATCCCGCCGGGGGGAAGGACGGCGCCGGCCGGAACAGATGCCCGAGGGGGGGTAACCCGGCGCTATGAGCGACCGTTTCGACCTGATCGTCGTGGGTGCCGGACCGTGCGGCATCGCCGTCGGTGCGGCCGCCCGGGACGCCGGCCTCACCTGCGTCCTCTTCGACAAGGGCTGCATCACCAGCTCGATCGTCGGCTATCCGTACTACATGA
>CALJLC010000449.1 GCA_937982605.1 uncultured Gemmatimonadales bacterium
CGCCCCGGCCTTCCTCGAGCTCGTGGTGCACGACAACGACGGCGCCGCCGTAGCCCACGTCGGTGACGGTGGGCCCGGCGGGCCGATCGACCCCCGCCTCATGGCACACCCGGAGCCGGAGGACGCGATCCGGTACACCGGCGTCGCCTTCCGCCCGGGCGTGCTTCCGGTGGTCGGCTTCACCGCGCCGCTGCGGGCGGACGACGGTGCCCTGCTCGGACACCTCCACGCGATCCTGGCCACCGACGAGCTCGTGGCGCTGTCGGACAACTACGAGGGGCTCGGCGATACGGGGGAGACGATCCTCGTGGCGCGCGACGTGGACGGCCGGCTGCGCACGCTGCACCCCGTGCGCTTTCCACCGGAGGGCGCCGAGGGCGTGGGCCTGGAAGTGGAGAGCGACCGGGCGGCTGCCCAGTCGCTCACGAGCGGAGACCGCCTGGTCACGCGCGAGCTGACCGACTACCGCAACGAGCTGGTGTACATCGCCAGCCGGCACATCGCCGAGCCGGACTGGGGGCTCGTCGTGAAGATCGACGAGGCGGAGCAGGCACTGCCGATCCAGCAGTTCCGGGAGGACATGACGCAGCTGGCGGTCACGCTCGCCGCCTTCGCCATCCTCGTCGGCACCTTCCTCGGCATCCGCTTCGCCCAGCCGATCCACAGCCTGGCGGAGACCGCGGCGAAGATCGCCGACGGCAACCTGGACGCTCGCTCGGGGGTGAAGCAGGAGGACGAGGTCGGGCTGCTGGCCCGCACCTTCGACCAGATGGCCGAGTCACTCGAGGAGCAGGTGCAGCTCCTGAGCGAGTTCCGACGCTTCTTCGACGTCTCGATCGACATGCTGTGCATCGCGTCGACCGACGGCTTCTTCAAGAAGGTCAATCACGCGTTCGTCCGCGAGCTCGGCTGGTCGGAGGAGGAGCTCCTCTCCCGTCCGTTCATCTCGCTGGTGCACGAGGACGACATCCGCGCCACGCAGCGGGAGATCCTGAAGCTCGCCTCGGGCAAGCCGACGATCCGTTTCACGAACCGGTACCGGTGCAAGGACGGCTCGTACAAGCGCGTGCGCTGGAACGCGTATCCCGAGCCGGAGACCGGACGCCTGTACGCCATCGCGCGCGTGCGTACGGAGCAGCCGGACCAGCGCGGTGGCTCGGAGTCGGGCGAGCCTCGCTCCGCGGCGTCCGACGCGGCCGCCGAAGCCTCTGCCGGGAGGAACAGCTGACGTTCCTGGAGCTGGCGGCCGGCTTCATCTACCTCCTCATGGGCGGGGACCTGCTGGTCCGGGGCGCCGTCGGGCTGGCCCGTCGTCTTCAGATCCCGCCCGTCGTGGTGGCGGCCACCGTGGTCGGCTTCGGCACCTCGCTGCCCGAGCTGGTGGTCTCGATCCAGGCGACGCTGACCGGGGCGCCCGGCCTCATTCTCGGGAACGTGGTGGGGAGCAACATCGCCAACGTGCTGATGGTGGCGGGGGCGTCCGCCATCGTCCTGCCGCTCGTCCACCGGGATACGGCGCTGCGCCGCAATCTCCTGATCATGATGGGCGCCACGCTCGGCTTCACGGCGCTCGTCGCGCTGCGCCCGCTCGACAGGACGGCCGGCGTCGTCCTGCTGGCCACCTTCGCCTTCATCATGGCGGCCACGGCCGGATCGACGATCCGGGACCAGCAGGAGGCGGACACGACGACGCCCCTCGACTGGGTCCTCGGGCTGCCGAGCCGCCCCTACACGATCGCGATCTTCGTGACCCTGGGGATCGTGATGCTCCCCCTGGGCGCACAGCTCCTCGTCTCCTCCGCCGTGACCATCGCGGAGAGCTTCCAGGTACCCGAGCCGGTGGTGGGGCTGACCGTCATCGCCATCGGCACGTCGCTGCCCGAGCTGAGCACCTCGGTTCTGGCCGCGCTCGAGCGCAGATCCGACGTGGCCATCGGGGCGATCGTGGGGAGCAACACCTTCAACATCCTCGCCATCATGGGCGTGACCGCGTCGCTCAGCTCGGCACCGATCGACGTCTCCCGGCGCTTCCTCACGCTCGACGTTCCCACGATGATCGTGTCGAGCCTCCTGCTGGCGATCTTCGCCTGGAAGGGGCGGCCGATCGGCCGGGGCGTCGGCGTCGCGATGCTGCTCTCCTACGGCCTCTACCTCGGGGCACTCTACCTCACCCTCTGACCGACGCTCGAGAGGCGCTGCGATGTCCGAGGCGGTTACCTACGGCAAGTACCTGAAGATCGACGAGCTGCTCGCCCTGCAGCAGCCGCGCGACGACGTGGAGCACGACGAGATGCTCTTCATCGTGATCCACCAGGTGTACGAGCTGTGGTTCAAGGTCGTCCTGCACGAGCTCGACTACCTCTGCTCGCTGCTGCGCCGGGGCGATCTCCCGCGCGCCATGCACACGCTCAAGCGGATCCTGACGATCCTGAAGGTGCAGGTCTCCCAGCTCGACATCCTCGAGACGATGACGCCCACCGAGTTCCTGACCTTCCGGGAGCGGCTCGACAAGGCCAGCGGCTTCCAGAGCGACCAGTTCCGGCAGCTCGAGTTCGTCCTGGGACACAAGGTGCGCGCCTCGGTCGAGCGCTTCCCCGAGGGGAGTCGGGCCCGCTCGGCGCTGGAACGACGCTGGTCCGAGCCGACGATCTGGGACGCGCTCGTCCGATATCTGGCGGACCAGGAGTACGACGTTCCCGGGGGGGTGCTCGAACGCGACCCCACCGAGGAGATCCGGCCGACGCCCGAGCTGCAGGACGTGCTCATCGAGCTCTACCGGACCGATCCGTGGAACGCAGAGCTGTGCGAGCGCTTCGTGGACCTCGACGAGGGCATTCAGGAGTGGCGCTACCGGCACGTGAAGATGGTCGAGCGGACGATCGGTCGAAAAAAGGGGACCGGTGGATCGGCCGGGTCGAAGTACCTCCACACGACGACCAACGTCCCGCTCTTTCCCGACCTCTGGGAGATCCGGGCGCGGCTGTGAGCACCGGTGCGCCCCGACCCGGTCGCCCTCACCTCGCGCATTCGGTCGAGAGCCTGAGTCGCGAGCCGAACTCGCTCGCGTCGCACTACTCGGCGTTCCGGGTCCACGAGCGTCTCCTGCTCACCGGACACTCGCACCAGGCGTGGCCGGACGCCGGCTTCGAGGGGCAGAAGCGGGCGTGGCTCGACGCGGCCGAGCTCCTCGACGGGAAGTGGGGGCGCGTGGCGGAGAAGGTCGAGCGGGTCGCGGACGGGTACCGGGCCCTCATGGGCGGCTGCGACGGGGACGTCACGCTCGAGTCGAACACGCACGGCCTCGTCGTACGGTTCCTGTCGGCGCTTCCGCTGCGGGAGCGCCCCCGCATCGTGACGACCGCCGGGGAGTTCCACTCGATCCGCCGGCAGCTCGACCGGCTCGCCGAAGAGGGCCTGGAGGTGGTGCGGGTGCCGGTCCGTCCGGTCGACACGCTGGCGGAGCGGGTGGCCGCCGAGATCGACGACCGGACCGCGGCGGCGATGGTCTCGTCGGTGCTCTACGCCAGCGGCCTCGTCGTGCCCGGGCTTTCCGCCGTGGCGGGCGCGGCCGCGCGGCACGGCGCCGAGCTCCTCGTGGACGCGTACCACTCCCTCGGCGCCGTGCCGTTCTCGGTGGACGGCCTCGAGTCGGCCTTCGTCGTGGGCGGCGGCTACAAGTACCTCCAGCTCGGAGAAGGCGCCTGCGCCATGCGGGTGCCGCCCTCCTGCACGCTCCGACCGGTCGTGACGGGGTGGTTCTCGGAGTTCGCGGAGCTCGAGGCGCCCAAGGAGCCGGGCGCGGTACCCTACGGCGCGGGCCCGGACCGCTTCGCCGGCTCGACGTACGATCCGACGTCGGCGTACCGCGCGGCGGCGGTCATGGACTTCTGGGCCGACGAGGGCTTGACCGCCGACTTCCTCAGGGAGGTGAGCCGACATCAGGTCGGCCTGCTCCTGGAGACCTTCCGCGCGCTCGACCTCGACCCCGCCGTCGTGCGGGTCCTCGACGATGTCCCGGAGGACGGGCGCGGCGGCTTCCTCGCGCTCGAGGCTCCCGACGCGGGCGGGCTCTTCGAGAAGCTGCTCGCCCGGGGCGTGCGCACCGACCACCGCACGACCGTGCTGCGTTTCGGACCGGCCCCCTACCTCGCCGATGCCCAGCTCGTCGACGCGATGGAGGCGCTGGCGGAGGCGGTCGCGGAGTGACCGACCGTCCGGCGGCCGGCCTGCACGGCCGCCCTACCGCCCGACGACCTCCTTGGGGATGTGCATGCTCACGAGGTAGTGTGGCATGTCGACGGTCTCGGAGATCTTGAGGTCTCCCGCGAGCGAGCAGAGCACGTAGGCGTCCGCGCGGTCCATCCCGACCTCGGCCTCGAGCCAGTCGATCATGTACAGCGTCGCCTTGCGGGCGGCTTCATCGATCGAGGTGCCGAAGGCGGTCACCGCGTAGAAGTCGTCGGTCTCGTACTGCGGCTCCTCGATCGGGCGGACGCCCTTCAGCACCTCGAGCTCGAGCACGATGCGCATCGGCGCCTCGACCGCGGTGCCCGACACCTCGCCGTCGCCCTGGACCGCGTGGGTGTCGCCGATCGAGAAGTTCGCACCCGGAACGGCCACCGGCAGGTACACCGTCGTGCCCACGCCCATGTGCCGGTTGTCCATGTTGCCGCCGTTCGTGCGCGGCGGGATGGTCACGAGCTGTTCGTCGGTGTCCGGTGCCACGCCGAGCACGCCGGGGAAGGGGGCGAGCGGGATGCGGATCCCGTTGCCGAAGTCGGCGTGCGTCGCGTCCGGGCCGAGCTCGAAGAGCTTCAGGTACGGCTCGGTGAAGACGTCGGCGAGGAAGCCGAAGCCAGGCACGATGGCGGCCCACCCCCAGTCGCCGACCTCGATCTCGTGGAGCGTGACGGCCAGGACGTCGCCGGGCTCGGCACCTTCCACCGCGATCGGCCCGGTGAGGGCGTGGATCCGGTCGAAGTCTAGCGCCATGACGTCCTCCAGCGTCGACTCCAGCGAGAGCTGCCCGCCCGTGGCCTCCTGCGTGAAGACCTCGACGACCGCGCCCGACGGCACGGTGAGCGCCGGGGGAATCGTACGGCTCCAGCGCGCGTGGGTGTTCTCCGCGGAGAGAGAGTAGGCCGGCTCGGGCGCCATCCGGGTCGCGGCGGCGGCCGTCGCGCCCTGGGCACGGTCTCCGTCGGCGGGCGTGTCGGCGGCGGGGCCGCACGCCGTCAGCCCGACCGCGAGGGAGATCGCGGCGACGCCGGGCAGGAGCGCGGAAGCAGAGGAGAGGGGGCTGTGAGCGCGTGGACGGCGGGGCATGCAACCTCCGGAGCCCGAAGGGACGAGGGCCGGGAAGGTGTGGCGGCCGGCTACTCCGCGTCCAGCAGCCTCGCCTCGTCTCCCACGCGGATCTCCCCGTCGTCGAGCACGACGCCGAAGACGCCTCCGCCCCAGTCGGGGTCGAGCGCCGCCGTGAGGCCGGGCACCTGCGCGTCCATGCGCTCGCAGGGGCGTGTCTCGCCGAGGACGTGAAGCCGGACGCCGCCGAGGTGCAGCACGCGGTTGCGGCTCTCCTTCAGACGGACGCCGCTCACCATCACGTTCGCGCGGCGCATGGACGGGTCGACGTCCGGCAGGGTCTCCCGGATCCGGTCGAAGACCTCCTTCTCGATGACCGTCACCTGCCGCTTCCGGCGTCCGAAGTTCGCGTCGCTCTCGATGCCCTGGTCCTCGACCAGCGTCACCGTTTCCGCGGCGTCCATGACGCCCCGGTGCGCGCGCTTGATCCAGAGCGCCTCGACCCTGCCACTCATCGCTCGGCTCCTCGGCTCGTTCCCTGACCGCCGGGCCTTACCGGCCACTCCCCAGCATCGCCTCGATCGCCTCCGGCGTGCGGCCCAGCCCGCTCGTCAGGACCTCGGCTCCGTCTTCGGTGACCACCACCACGTCCTCGACGAAGACGCTGATGCCCAGATCGTGATTGTAGTACCAGGGCTCGACGGTGAAGACCATGCCGGGCGCCAGCGGCTCGGCCGGAAGCGCGGGGTCCCCGGCGCTGAGCCCGATGTGGTGCCCGAAGAAGGAGGGGGTCTGCATGTACCGCTCCTCCTCGTCGGGGATCGCCTCGTACGCGACCGCCGTGAGCTCGGCGAAGGTCACGCCGGGCCGGATCGCGGCGATGATCGCATCCGCCGCGCGGGTGCTCACCGCCAGCTTCTCGAGCTGCGCCTCGGTGAAGCGTCCGCCCACCGGGAAGGTCCGGCCCACGTCGCTGATGTAGCCGTCCACCTCGCAGCCGACGTCGAGGATCACGAGCTCGTCGGACTCGAGCGGCCGGTTGCGGCGGTCGTAGTGGGCGGCGAGCACGCGCCACGGCCAGAGGCTGTTGTCTCCGGCCTTCACGATGGGCGTGAAGGGAATCGACTGGGCGCCGAGCGCCCGGCACGTCGACTCGAAGACGCCCTGCAGCGTGCGCTCGTCCACCCCGGGCCGGATGCGGGCCGCGGTGGCACGGATCGCCTGGACGGTGGCGTCGGCGGCGATCCTCATCTTCTCGATCTCGAACCGGCTCTTGATCATCCGGCCGAAGGCGATCTCCTCGAACGCGTTCACGAGCCGAGCGTCCGGGTGGTCCGCGCGCAGCCGAACGATCAGGGTCTGGAGCGGGTCGAGCGCGCCGATGAGCGGAACGTCGGGCTCCACGAGCGCCCCGGGTGCTCCCCCGTTCACGCGGATGGCGGTCCGGGCACGGACGCGCTGGGCCAGGAAGCGCTCCAGCTCGTCCATCGACCGGTACTCCTCGATGCCGGCGATGCTGCGGAGCTGGTAGTCACCGAGAAGCGGGCGCCCCGGGAAGTCGTTCGGGCGACCCGGATTCTCGAAGCGCGCGTCGGTCTCGGGCAGGAAGAGGATGGAGCGGTCGCGGTCGGCGTCGAGCACCAGCATGGAGTTCGGGACCTCGAGACCCGTGTAGTACCAGAAGTCCTCGAGCTGCCGGAACGTGCCGCCGTGGGTGGAGCCGTCCGAGGAGGGCGCCAGGTAGATGCCGCCGCCGCTCTCGCGCAGGAGCCGGATCATGTTCGACCGCCGGAAGGCGTACTCCTGCGCCCGGAAGTCGAGGCGGCGGACCCACTCCGCGTAGCGCTGCTCGGGTGTGGGCTGGGGCCCGGCGGTGTCGCCGGAGGGGGCGGACTGCGCCGACGCGGGAGCCCCCGGCAGGAGCACGAGCGCAACCGCCGCGAGCACCGGGACGGCCCGCGCGGGGCCGGCGAGCAGGAGGGATCGCATCGTGAGACGTGGCCGGAGGTCGGGGTGCGACGGTACGTTGGCCGGGCTGTACGGAGACCGCCAGCCCCCCCGGGAGCGTCCGAAGGAGGTCCCCCGCTGTCCCTGAAGCTTCAGATCGAGCTGGTCTACGACCCCGGCTGCCCGAACGTGGGGACCGCGCGCGACATCCTCACGGACTGCTGTCGCGACGCGGGGATCCCGGCGGTGTGGACCGAGTGGAGCTCGGACGACCCCGAGTGCCCCGCCCACGCCCGCGGGCTCGGGTCGCCGTCCATCCTCGTCAACGGCGAGGACGTGGCCCCCGGACCGCATCCGTGGGCCGAGCGCGAGCCGGGCGACGGACCGCGCTGCCGGGTGTACCGGGACGGCGACGCGATCGTCCGGGCGCCCCCGCCGAGTCGGGTGGCCGACGCGATCGGCCGTGCCATGCAGCCCGAGGTCGGATAGGTGTTCTCCCGCCGGACCCGGGAGCGTCTGCGCGAGGCGCTCCTCGGGATGCGCTTCCGCCAGATGATGTTCGACGACCACCTGGCGGTCAGCCGGCTCGGCAACGGTCGGTGGCTGGCCGAGCATCCGGAGGTGGCCGAGCCCGGCTTCCAGGCTCCCTTCAACGAGTACGAGTTCAGCCGCTACTCGCAGAACGGAGAGGACGGCCTGATCCTCTTCCTCCTTTCCCGGGTCGGGGTCGGCCCGCGCTTCGTCGTCGAGGTCGGCACGCAGGACGGCCGCGAGTGCAACAGCGCCAACCTCCTACTCAACTACGGCTGGCGCGGCTGCCTGCTCGAGGCCGAGCCGCGCTGGGTCGAGCGGGCGCGCAGCTACTTCGCCGAGTGCGGGGCCGAGGCGCGGGTCCGAGTGGTGCAGGCGGAGGTCACGCCGGAGAACGTGAACGACCTCCTGCGCGACGCCGGCGTGCCCGCCGACCTCGAGCTCGTCTCGATCGACATCGACAGCTTCGACTACTGGGTCTGGGAGGCGCTCGACTTCGTGACGCCCCCGATCGTCGTGATCGAGTACAACGCCTCCTTCGGACCGACGGCGTCGGTGACGGTCCCCTACGACGGCTCGTCCTTCTCCTCGTCGTCCCCGTTCTGGCACGGCGCGTCGCTCACCGCGCTCGAGCGGCTCGGGCGCCGGAAGGGGTACGCGCTCGTCGGCGCGGACACAAAGGGGGTCAACGCCTTCTTCGTCCGGCGTGACGTGCTGGACCGGACCGGCTTGGCCGCGGTCGAGCCGGCCGCGGCGTTCAGGCCGCACCACCGTCGGGGTCGCCGACACCCGCCGGAGAAGCAGGCGCGGGCGATCGCGGAGCTGCCGGTCACCGAGGTCGAGTGATGGAGCGCCTGCGCATCCTGGTGCAGAGCCGCGACTTCCCCCCGCAGTCGGGTGGGATCGCGCAGGTCGCGTACCGCCTCTCCGCTTCGCTCGCGCGCCTCGGGCACGACGTCGAGGCGCACGCCACGCCGGACGGGACCCTCCCCGAGCCGCCGCCGGAGGCACCGTTCGTGATGCGGGCCTTCATGCCCAACGCGCTGGCCGCGGCATTCCGCGACTACCTCGCGCGGGGCCGGCCGGACCTCGTGGTCGCCGTGCACTGGAAAGCCGCCCGGGGCTCGGGGTCCCTGTGCCGCAAGCTCGGGATCCCGCTCCTCGTCGTCGTCCACGGCAAGGAGGTGAGCGAGCGGAGGGGATGGCTTCGCCGCCGGCGTCTGGGGCGGGTCCTGCGCGCGGCCCAGCGGGTGATCTGCGTGAGCCGCTTCACCGCGAGCACCGTGGTCGAGGGATTCGGGCTGCCCGAGGAGCGGGTCCGCGTGATCCCTCCGGGGGTCGACGTCGAACGGTACGGTCCGGCGGACCCGCCCGCCGGCTTTCGCGACCGCTACGGGCTCGGGGCAGGGCCCGTGCTGCTCACCGTGGGGCGCGTCGTCGAGCGGAAGGG
>CALJLC010000450.1 GCA_937982605.1 uncultured Gemmatimonadales bacterium
AGGCCGAGAGGCCTGTCGAGGAGGGACCGCCGGAGGCGTGGACGCAGCCGGTCCCGACGCGCCCCCCACCGTATCGGCGCGGGCGCGGCTGGAAGAGTCGAGCGCAGGTAGCTGATGGCGGGGGGCTCAGGCCCACGCCGGCCCCTCCGGCCAGCCAGCCGGAGGGGCCCCTTTCACGCCGCTCGGTCGGGCTACGACCTCACGGCCGACCGTCGGCTACGCGGGCCCGACGGTCGAAGGATACGTGGGTCAGCTGCGGACGCGATCCTTGAGACCCTTACCCGCCTTGAAGGTCGGGACGGTCATCGCAGGGATCTGGATCGTGGCGCCCGTGCGGGGGTTGCGGCCCTCGCGCGCCTTCCGACGACGGGTGCCGAACGTGCCGAAGCCCGTCACCGTGAAATCGCGGCCGGCATCGAGCTCGATGGCGATGATGCCCTCCCGCGGTTCCGTCGAGAAGATGCAGTCGATCACTTCGCGCGCCTTCGCTTTGCTCAGGTCCGCCTGCTTCGCGAGCTTCGCCGCGAATTCGTCCTTGGTCATCCTCGATCCTCTTTGAATGGTGAGACCAAACGGTGCGAGCGCATTCATGATCGCCTTCGGCGGCCAGATCGCAAGTCATGACGGCACTTTTGTTCGCGGGCGGACGTCGGAGCGCCGCCGATTCCGAGCCTCCCGGAGGTCTCCGGAACCCGTTCTCGATCAGCCGCCGCCCCGGTGCGCCACCACCCCCGCCTTCATCACGAACACGACCCGCTCCATACCCGCAATGTCCTGAAGGGGGTCGCCGGATACCGCGACGACGTCCGCGAGCTTCCCCTGCTGGAGCGACCCGATGCGGTCCTCCATCCCGAGGATGCGCGCGTTCAGCGACGTCGCCGAGACGATCGCGGCCATGGGTGACTCACCGAGCTCGACGCGCACGGCGAGCTCCCGGGCGTTCCGGCCGTGAGGGATCACGCCGGAATCGGTGCCGAAGCCGATCGGAAGTCCGGCTTCGAGCGCCCGTCGGAAGGCCGCCCGCTTCACGTCCCGGATGGCGCGGCTGCGCTCCACCTCGGCGGGTGGGACGTCGCCGAAGCCCGATGCGATGAACTCGCTGGTGGCCAGCGTCGGCACGAAGTAGGCGTTCGAACCGCGGAGCAGCGCCACGGCCTCGTCGTCGAGGTAGGAGCCGTGGTCGATCGTACGGACCCCCGCGCGGATCGCGGCCTTGATCCCGTCGGCGCCGTGCGCGTGAGCGGCGGTGTGGCGGCCCCACCGGGTCGTCTCGACGACCGCGGTCTCGATCTCCTCGTCCGAGTACTGCTGCGCGCCGGGCTGGATTCCGCGGGACAGCACCGCGCCCGTGACCAGGATCTTCGTGAAGTCGGCGCCGTACTTGTGGTTCGTCCGGACGGCGGCGCGCACGGCGTCGACGCCGTCGGCCAGGTTCCGGACGACCGGCACGTCCACGTAGATCGAGAACTGCCGGGCGTCGCCGGCGCCGCCGGTCGAGGAGACGTAGTTCCCGGCGACGAGCATCCGAGGCCCGGCGACGACGCCGCGCTCGATCGCGTCACGCAGGTCGACGTCGACGTACGGCCACGTCGGCCCCATGTCGCGGACCGTGGTGAAGCCGGCACGGAGCGTCAGCTCGGCGTTGCGCGCCCCGTAGAGCGCGGCCTGGGATGGCGTCGTGGTGACCAGCTCCTCTTCCCAGGTGGCGTCGTCCGTGTCGGTCAGGTGCGTGTGCAGGTCGATGAGGCCGGGCAGGAGCGTGGCGTCGCCGAGGTCGACGACGCGGGCTCCCGCGGGCACGCCGAGGTCCGACCCGACGGCGATGATCCGGTCGCCTTCCACCACGACCATGCCGGGCGAGAGCACCGGTCCCCCGGTGCCGTCGATCAGACGGTCGGCACGCAGGACCGTCGTCTGGGCCGCAAGGTGGGACGAGGCGGGCGCGGCCGGCGCGAGCGCGGCCAGGGTCGCGGTGAGCATTGCGACGTGGGTGGCTCGGGCGGCACGCCGTTCGGGGCGGGTTCTCATCGGGAAATCCCTCAGCTCACGGGCGGTGGCACGCGCATGATGAACAGGCCCTCCCGTACACTCGTGAAGATCACGAGGCCGCCGGGGAAGAAGGGGTAGTTGCTCCAGGCACCGCTCGCCGTGGCGCTGAAGCCGGGTTCGTCGTCGTTGTACGGTGCGCTGTCGAAGAAGGCGATCTCCCGCGGGTTCTCGCGGTCGCTGATGTCGAGGACCCGCAGGCCGCTGCCGTAGTTCGACTGATACATCCGGTCGCCGACCACGAAGAGGTTGTGGTCCGAGGCGGGCACGGGCCCGAAGTACTCCCGGGCCAGGACCGGATCGTCCAGGTCCGTGAGGTCCCAGACCATCGTCCGGGTCCGGTCGACGTTGCCCGCGGCTTCGTCGCCTTCGTCGTTCATGTAGAAGTACCGCTGCTCGTCGTCGAACCACCCCTGATGGGCGTAGGCGACGTTGGGATAGCTGACGCGCGCCACCGTGCGCGGATCCGACTTGTCGGTGACGTCCGCGATGTTCAGCTCGGACTCGTTCGAGCCGATGCAGAGCTCGCGACCGCGGTAGTCGGCGTCCGGCCCGTGGTAGACGAGGCACTGGGCGTCGTGGGTGTACCCGCGCCCGCCGCTGCTCGCGTCGTGGTAGCAGCCGGCGAAGGTGGGGCGCTCGGGATCGGACGCGTCCACCATGTGGAGGCCCCCGCCGCACGTTCGGCCGCCGCTGTTGGCCGCCACGACGTACAGGAACTTCGAGGCGGTGTCGGCCACGACGTTGTGCGCACTGAAGATCTCGTGGTACGTGGCGTCGGGCTCGAAGTCGACCGGGTCGCCCGCGACGTCCCGCAGCCGCGTGAGGTCGAAGACCTGCATGCCGTGGGCCCCGGCGCCGTCGGAGACGATGTATGCGTGGCTGCCGATGACCTTGATGTCCCGCCAGACGGAAGGCCGCGAGCCGACGGTCCGGGGAAGGTTCCCGAGGAGTCGCGGCGCGCTCGGCTCGGTGACGTCGATGAAGGAGGCGCCGTCCCGCCGCGCCACGAGCGCGTAGTTCCGCCCGGTCTGCGGGTCGGTCCAGCCCCACACGTCGTTCACCCACGTGCCCCGCTCACCGCCGAGGGCGTCGACCGGCAGGTGCGCCACCAGCTCCATGTTGGTGCACGGGAAGTCAGCCATGTGCCCCTGCTGACAGCGCGCCCCCGTCTCGAGCGCCTGCCCGATCCGGTAGATGCGTCCCTCGAGCATCTGCGTCGACGACCAGCCCTCCGCTGAACGAGAGAAGGCCATCGCGCGGCCCTCGCCGAAGTCGCGGGTCGGCATGCCGATCACCACCCGCGCGTCCGACGCGGCCATGGCGTGTCCGAAGCCGAGCGGCCACGTCGTGCCCTCGGTCTCGTCGGGGTCGACGCCCGGAAGGCCCCGCCACACCCCCGCCTCGTCGGGCGCGAAGCGATAGACCCGCCCGTCCGCGCCGGCGACACCCGGGGCGCCGACCCAAAGCTCGTCGCCGACCGCGGCGAGCGAGAAGCCGAAGCGCGCACCGCGCACCTCGTCGGACGGCTGGAGGGTCGCGGACTCGGACCAGCCGCCCGCGGGGGTGCGCTCCAGCACGGCGACCACACCGGCTCCGGGGACCCCGACGAACGCCCGGTCACCGGACACGAGCAGCGCCGAGCCCGACGCGGCCCGCGCGGTGCCGTCGGCGGAGGGGGGGGCCACGACCCGCGGCAGGCTCCAGGCTCCGGTGC
>CALJLC010000451.1 GCA_937982605.1 uncultured Gemmatimonadales bacterium
CGTCGACTACGCGGACCGCGCCGCGGTCGCGGACGAGTACGAGCGGCTCCTCTCCCTGATTCGCTACCGCCGCGGCTACGTCGACGGGTACCCGAGCCGGCTGCACTACTTCAGCGAGTGGATCGCCGACGCGGAGCAGAAGCTCCTGGTCGACGACGTCACGGCGGAGCTCGGCGGCGTCGTCGACCGCGAGCCGATCGACTTCATGTCGACCCACCCGGATGCCTACCGGCAGCTCGCGGACCCGCAGGCCCTCCAGGCGATCCGCGAGATCGAGGCCGGCCTGAGCGCCCGGGGTCGTGTGTACCTGCCGCAGGAGCGCATCGCGGCGGCGTCCGGCTCGATCCGCGAAGGCGACGTCATCGCGGCCACCAGCACCGTGCCGGGGCTCGACGTGGCCCACACCGGCATCGCGATCCGGGTGGACGGGGAGCTGCGCCTGATGCACGCCCCGCTGGTGGGCGAGACGGTCCAGATCAGCGAGCGCTCGCTCCCGGACAGGATCCTCGGCATCGACGGGCAGGACGGCATCATCGTGGCCCGCCCGCTCGAGCCGATCGCCGCGGGCCGGGACGTCGGGCGCGCGCCGGCTCCGGGCGGGTTCTGACGCCATGCTCCGCCTGCCCCCCTTCCGCTACCACCGGCCCGCGACCGTGACCGAGGCCGTGGAGCTCATGGGCGAGCATGCCGGCCGCGCGATGTACGTGGCGGGCGGCACCGACCTCGTGCCGAACATGAAGCACCGCCTCTTCGAGCCCGGGCACCTCGTGGCGCTCAAGGGGATCGGAGAGCTGAAGGGGATCCGGGAGGAGGCTGGCGGCGGCGGGGCGGCCGGCGGCGTGATGCGGATCGGGGCGGCCGAGACCCTCACCGCGGTGGCCACCGACGCCACGGTCCGGGCGCGTTTCCCGGCGCTGGCCACCGCCGCGGCGCACGTCGCCGGACCGCAGCTCCGCAACGCCGGCACGATCGGCGGCAACGTCTGCCTGGACACCCGCTGCACCTACTACAACCAGACCGAGTTCTGGCGGCACGCGCTCGGCTACTGCCTCAAGAAGGACGGGGACGTCTGCCACGTCACCAGGGTCGGCAAGAAGTGCGTGGCCGCGCACTCCGCGGACACGCCCCCGGTGCTCATGACGCTCGGCGCGACGGCGGTGCTCGTGGGCCCCGACGGGCGTCGGGAGCTGCCCGTGGCGGACTTCTTCGTCACCGACGGCATCGCCAACACGCGCCGCGCGCCGGACGAGGTGCTCACCGAGATCCGCATCCCGCTGGAGGCGGCGGGCCGTCGTCAGGCGTACGCCAAGCTCCGGCAGCGCAAGGCGATCGACTTTCCGCTGCTCACGGTGGCCGTGGCGGCCGACTGCGAGGCCGACGGCACCGTGCGCGCGATCGACGGCGTGGTCACCGGGCTCGGCTCGCGGCCCCGCGTGCTCACCGGCTGGCAGGACGTCGCCGAGGGGAGGAAGCTCGACGACGAGGTGATCGAGGAGCTGGCCCAGCGCGCCCACAAGCAGTGCCACCCGCTCGAGAACATCATCGTCGATCCGGAGTGGCGGCGGGCGATGGTGCCCGTCTACGTGCGCCGGGCGCTCCTGGAGCTCCGGGCCGCTTGATCCCCCTGGTCTGGGGGGGTGCGGCCGCCGCCGTCGCGGCGGTCCTCGTCGGACTCGACCGACTGGCCGGAAGGGTCCTTCGACCGGCCCCGCGACCCTTCGAGCGCACGGTGCCGGAGCTGGGCCTGCCGCACGAAGACCTGGTGATCCGTTCGGGAGACCACGACCTGGCTGCGTGGCTGCTGCTCTCGGGAAGCGCGCAGCCGTACGAGCCGCTCCTGCTGGTGGCTCACGGCTGGGGTGCCAACTACTCCGTCGTGCTCCGGCTGGCCGAACCGCTGGCGCGTGCGGGGCACGACGTGCTCCTCTTCGACGTCCGCGGCCACGGGCGCAGCGAGGACGCGCCGTTCGTCACGGTGCGGCACTTCCGCGACGATCTCCTGGCGGTGTCCCGGTGGGCGGCGCGGCGTTTCCCCGATCGCCAGCTCGTGCTCGTCGGGCACTCGCTCGGGGGAGCCGCGGGGGTGCTCGCCGCGGCGGATGGCGCGCCCGTGGACGGCCTCGTGCTCATCGCGGCGCCGTCGGACGTGATCCGCGTGACGGCGGAGTTCCTCACCGACCAGGGGATGCCGGGCAACCTGCTGATGACGGTGCTCCGACCCTTTCTCTGGCGCCGGGCGGGGAGCGGCTTCCGACGCTTGCAGCCCGGTCGACGCATCCGCGACGTCGACCTCCCGCTCCTCATCATCCAGCCGGAGGACGATGCCCGCGTGATCCGCCCGCACGCCGAGCGTCTCTCCGCCGCCGCCGGCCAACCGTACCACCTCATTCCGGGCCGGGAGCACACCGACGTGCTCGAGGCTCCCGAGACGCTCGGGCTGATCGAGGATTTTCTGGAGCGGCTCTAGCGAGCGGCCGCGGTCCCTACCCTAGGGGGTCCGGACAGCCCTCCCGCCGCCGCGTGTCCGAGATCTGCGTGACCTTCCAGCCGGTGCCGTCGTGCAGCATCTCGATCGAGTTGATGCCGCAGTGGGAGATCTCGCCGTCGAGGTAGAACGTGTACGGGACCCACGCGGAAGCCATCGAGCCGTCGACGCGGGCGGACATGTCGTAGACCTGCTCGTCCCAGCGGCCCTCCGACCCCGCGATCGCCGAGAGCCAGCCGTCCACGCTCTGGACGCGGACCACGGGGGGCGCGGTCTGCCCGTCGATCATGGCGAAGCGGGCGTCGGCGGCGAACACCGCGCGGACCATCTCGGCGTCGGCGGTGCGCATCCCTTCGAAGATCTGCTCCACCGCGGCGAGCGCGCTCGCCTCGTCCTGCGCCGATGCCCGGCCGGGCGTCAGCGCGAGCGCCGCCACCGCCAGAGCCACCATCCGGACCCTTCCCGTCGTCCTCATCCGATCACCCCCGTCTCGACCTCGGGGCGGCCCCCTGCCCCCCGCGGCCACGACGGTGCGGGCCCGCGAGACGGGCGTCAAGAATGGCGGTTCGGCTGGAGCAGGAGTTGCACTGGAAGGGGCAGCGGAAAGCGGTAGTCGGGAACAGCGGGGGGCTCTTCCCACCGCCCACCGTGAAAACCACGGTCGGACGTCAGCATTGCCAGGTCGTCCGAACCGGCCACAACTTTCAGATCATGCGCATTTCTTGCCTCCCCGGACGCGCCGTCCTCGCGTTTACGCTGTCCCTCGCCCTCGGCGCGTGTCAGCAGGTCGATCAGGAGCTCCCCTTCGAGCTCGCCCCGGGGGAGGCCGTCTCCCTCCAGATCGGCGCAGCAGGCGGTATCGTCTCCCTGCCTCCGTCCTTCTCGCTCGACATCCCGGCCGGCGCGCTCGGCGCTTCCACGGCCGTGGAGGTCGTGCCGATGATCGGCGAGGCCTTCCCCTCCTCGGCGGGCGTGCCCGTGCCGGGCACCGCGTACGACCTCCAGCCTGAGGGCACGCAGCTCGCCGTGCCCGCGCTGGTCGAGATCGCGATCCCCGATGCCGCGATCGACGAGGACGACCAGGTGCTGGCCACCGTCGGGGTCCGGCGACCCGACGGTACGGTCGAGACCTTCGACGGAACGTACGACCTGAGCAGCGGGATCATCCGTGCGGAGATCGACCGGCTCGGCCCGCTCTCCGTGGTGGTCAACGCCGATGCGATCGCGGTGGCTTCGGGTGTGCCTCCGGCGCTGGCCGGCGGCTCCGTACCCCTGCCGCCGGCGCCGTCCCCGGGCGGGCCCGCCCCGGCCGATCCGCAGTACGGCGGCGTGGCGTTCGAGGCCGTCTGCTCGGCGGATCCGAGCTCGCGACAGTGCTTCTCGTCCGGGCTCATCCGCGTGTGGGCGGACGAGGTCGTCCGACGGCGCATCGGCGAGCGGCTCTTCCTGGTCAGCCCGGACGTCACGGCCACGCTCGAGTTCCTCGACTTCGTGAACGGCATCCCCACGTCGGTCATCGGCAGCATCGCGATCGACGGCGCGCTCCGGTCCCGCTTCAACGCCACCGTCGACAGCTACACGATGGACGAGGGCGTGAACACCGGGCCGACGACGCAGCCGCAGGCCACCGGCCTGAACATCTCCGGCAACGTGATGACGTTCGGCGAGACCACGAACTCGACGACCGGATTGCCCGAGATCAACGAGGACGTCGTCTTCGCGATCACGGGGATCGGCACGAGCGAGATGCTCGTGATCGAAGTCGAGGTCGAGATCTCCTTCCCGACGGACGGCGCCCCCGACGAGATCGGGATTCTCACCGCGCACGTGAGGCTGCGCCGATGAAGCGACTCGCCGCGGCCGGAGCCCTGGGAGCCCTGCTCGTCGTCGCGCCCGCGACGGCACAGATGGCCCCGGGCACGCGCTCGGTGGGGATGGGCGGCGGCGGGATGGTCTTCGCCACGGGCGTCGACGCCGTCGAGTGGAACCCGGCCAACCTCGGCTGGGCGCAGGGCTGGAACCTCTCGATCGGTGAGCTCGGAGTCGTCGGCGCGTCCGACGGAGCCACGATGGACGAGATCTTCACGATCTTCGGCGGCGCCGAGATCCCCTTCCTCGGGACGGGCGATCTGGACCCGGCCACGGTCGTGGCGGGGCTGCCCGCGGAGGGGATCCGCTTCCTGACCGTGACCGAGGGATACGCCCTCAACTTCGGAGCCGAGCAGGCCGGCGTTCCCCAGCCGGGCGCGGGACTGCCCACGCTCGGCCTCGCGTTCGGGCCGCTGGCCTTCCGCATCCGTGGGCGCGCGTTCAGCGAGTTCACGCTCAGCCGCGAGCTCTCCGACCTGATCGGCAACGGCTTCGATCAGAACAACCTCCAGAACTACGCGGTCGGCAACACGCACTTCCGCTCCGCCTCGCTGACCGAGTACACGGTCTCCTGGGGCGGATCCACCGGATCGCTCTCCTTCGGCGTCGGCGGTCGGTACATCCAGGGGCACGGGATGACCGACGGTCGGTTCTTCGAGCCGGTCATCGACATCGCCACGCAGAGCCTCACCATCGAGTCCGTGGCCGTGCAGTCCACGAGCGGCAGCGGCTTCGGCGTCGACCTCGGCGTCTCGCTCGATCTGCCCGGCGGGTTCCGGGCGGCCGCTTCGGGCACCAACGTCTTCCAGAAGATGACGTGGGACGAGTCGCTCGTGGCGTGGACCGCGGTCTACTCGGACGCGGACTTCGACGGCGACATCGGCGCCGAGGAGCTGCTGAACCGCTTCGAGGACGAGCCGGTCGATCCGAACTCGGTGAGCCTCGCCGTGTTCGAGGCGGGCGCGAACCTCTTCGACGGCTCCTTCTTCCCGCAGACGTACCGCGCCGGCGTCGGCTGGCAGGCGGGCGGCACGACCGTCGAGGCCACCGGGATCGTCGTGTCCCCGCGAGGACGCTTCTCGTCCCCGTGGGACGAGCGGATCTCGCTCGGCGTCGAGCAGAAGATCCCGCTGCTCACCGCGCGCGCCGGGTACGGAATGGCCCGCGACGGGTTGACCGCGCTCACCGGAGGCGTCGCGCTGAGGCTGGGTCCGGCCCACCTCGAGGGCAGCCTGGGGAGGTTCAGCGGGGACGGCGAGGCCGGCCCGTGGGACGGCGTCTACCTCTCGCTCGGCCTGCAGGTGAAGGGAGGCGGGCTCTGATGCGACTGCGCGGAGCGCTTGCGATCGGGATGCTCGTGGCCTTCGCGGCGGCCTGCTCGGACTCGGTCGGCCCTCGCGACTCGGGGTTGATCCCGCTCCAGCTCTCCGTCGCCGGACCGCAGCTCGTCTCACAGGCCGAGCTCGACGCGCTCGGAGCGGCCTTCGATCGGGTGGACCGGTACGTCGTCGAGGTGGCCGACTCGGCCACGGGCGCCCCGATCGTGGTGGACACGATTCCGGTCACGTCCGGCTCCGGGCAGCACGTGCTCGACGTCAGCGTGCCCGAGGAGACGATCGGCCGGACGGTGCGCATCACGCTCGTGGCGTACGACGGAGATCAGGAGCTCTACCGCTCGGTGAGCTACACCACCGTCGGCGCGCAGCTCGGCTTCGTGCGGGTGAGCGCCGAGGTCCGCTACACCGGTCCGGGGATCCGCGGGACCGTCTTCGATCAGCTCGGCGCTCCCGCTTCGGGCGTCACGGTCGAGCTGTGGCAGGACGACGTGATGATCGGCTCGCAGCCCACCGAGGACGACGGTACGTACCTCTTCGCCTCGCTCGCGGCAGGGTCGTACTCGATCTCGCCGGTAGCGGCCGGACAGACCGTCTTCTGCCCGCTGGCGCGCGACGTGACCCTGTCGTCGCCCGACGACGTCGTGGTCACCAACTTCCGGGAGAGCGCGGACTGCACCGTCCGCGCCCTGGTCGTCTCGGGCGGCGACTACGACGAGACCGCCGTGGTCAGGGCGGTCCTCGACGCCGCGGTCGACGTCACGGCCGACACGACGTTCTTCTACGTCAATCAGCTGCCGTCGCTCGCCTTCCTGAGCGACTTCGACGTCGTCCTCCTCTTCATGAACGGGCTCTTCGACGAGTCGGCGTCGCTGGGCAACCGCGTCGCCGAGTACGTCGCGGCCGGCGGCAACGTCGTGATCGCCTCGTTCTACTGGCAGGGCCGCAGCGACGCCGGCACCGGGTCGGTGGGCTGGGGCGCGCTGGAGCAGCTCGACCCGTTCACCTCGAACGGCGGCGCGACCTACCAGGCCGTCACGCTCGGCCAGGTGCTGCAGGCCGGTCACCCGATCATGTCCGGGGTGAGCTCGATCGACTCGAATTCATACTCGAGCGGCGTCTCGGTGAAGGCGGGGCTGGAGGGCAACGTGATCGCCGAGTGGAGCGACGGCGATCCGCTGGTGGGCTACGCCAACGCCTCGCTCGGGCAGCGCATCGTCGGCGTCAGCCTCTTCCCGGCTGCCGGCCAGGCCGCCAGCGGAGACGTGGACGTCTTCTGGCAGAACGTGGTCCGCTGGGCCGGGGAGCCGGGCGGCCCCAACTAGGCCCGTCGACGCGTGGCCGCCGACGGATCGCGGGCGGCCGGTGCGGTATCGCGCGGCTCAGCGCCGCTCGACCACCATCGCGAAGCCCATGCCGCCCGCCGCGCAGACGGTGATGAGCCCGAACTGGACGTCGCGTCGGGCCATCTCGTTCAGGATCGTGACCGTCAGCCGGCCGCCGGTGGCGCCGAACGGGTGTCCGATCGACAGCGAGCCGCCCATCACATTGATGACGTCGAGGTCCGGATGGCCGACCGCCTCGGAGCGACCCAGCTCGCGCTCGGCGAACTCCCTGGAGTCGAGTGCCTGGAGGTTCGACAAGACCTGGGCCGCGAACGCCTCGTGCATCTCCATGAGCCCGATGTCCTTCATGGAGAGCCCGGCGCGGTCGAGCGCGAGCGGCGCGGCGTAGGCGGGACCCTGCAGGAGCTGGCCGGAAGGATCGAGCGCCGTCCACGCCCAGCTCCGCACGTGGCCGAGCGGCGCGATGCCCTCGGCCGCCGCCTTCTCGGCGTTCATGAGCACCACGGCCGACGCGCCGTCGGTGAGCGGCGAGGCGTTGCCCGCGGTGACGCTGCCGTACTTCCGGTCGAAGACGGGGCGCAGCTTGGCCAGCTTCTCGAGGGACGTGTCGCTGCGGATGCCGTTGTCCTCGGTCACGACCTCCTCGTAGCTCGGCGGCACGTAGACCGGCGCGATCTCGGCGGTGAGGCGGCCGTCGGCGGTGCCCGCCGCGGCGAGCCGGTGCGAGCGCAGCGCCCACTCGTCCTGCGCCTCGCGCGAGATCCCGTTCTCCTTGGCCATGCGCTCGGCCGATTCCCCCATCGTCTCGCCGGTCGTCGGCTCGGCGATGGCCGGCTGCACCGGGACGAGGTCCTTCGGCCGGACCTTCCCGAAGGGCTGGATGCGCTGGCCGAGCGTCTTTCCCTTGGAGGCCGCCACGAGCGTCTTGGAGAGCTTCTCGCTGACCGTGATCGGGATGTGCGAGAGCGATTCGGCGCCGCCCGCGATCACGGTGTCGGCGTGCCCGGCCTCGATCATCAGCGCCGCGTCGGTGATCGCCTGGTTGGCCGACGTGCACGCACGTGACACCGACACCGCGGGCACGGTCTTGGGTAGCGTCGCCAGGCCCACCTCCCGCGCGATGTTGGGGGCCTGAGGGTCGTGGACGACCGTGCCGTACACGAGATGGTCGATCCGGTCGCCCTTGAGGCCGCTGCGGGCCAGCGCGTCGCGCACGGCCACTTTGCCGAGCTCGATCGCGGTGAGGTCGGCGAAGACGCTACCCGAGCGGGCGAAGGCGGTGCGGCAGCCGGCGACGATCGCGGTCTTCATGGCCTGGCCTCGGGGGTCGGGGCGGGGTGGCGCTTCATGTCCGACTGCTACCCCTCGACACCGCTCGCGATCGACGTCGCCCAGTCCGGCACCACGGACGGGTCGATCTGGAAGACGACCGTGCCGACGAGGTAGACGAGCAGCGCGATCACGACGGCCCCGATCAGGTTGAGCACGATCCCGATGCGCGCCATCTCACCCACGGCGAGCCGCTCGCTGCCGAAGACGATCGCGTTGGGCGGCGTGGCCACCGGCATCATGAAGGCGCACGACGCCGACAGCGTGGCCGGGATCATCAGGATGAGCGGATGCGTCTCGGTCGCCACCGCGACCGCCGCGAGGATCGGCAGGATCATCTCCGTCGTGGCCAGGTTGCTGGTCAGCTCCGTGAGGAAGGTGATCGCCAGGCAGACCAGGATGATCATGGCGAAGGTCGGCAGCGATCCGAGCAGCTCGAACTTGGCGCCGATGAGCTCGGCCAGCCCGGTCTGCTGGAAGCCGGCGGCGAGGGCGAAGCCGCCCCCGAAGAGGAGCACGATGTCCCACGGCAGCCGCGGGATGATGTCGGGGCCCATGAGCCGCTTGTCGTCGCTCTGCACGTCCCGCACCGGGATGAAGAAGAAGAGCGACGCCATGCAGATGGCGATGGTGCCGTCGTCGATCAGCCCGGGGTAGGGCAGCAGGTTCGACCAGCCCGGGATGGTGAAGAGCCCGACGTTGAGGTCGACGCGGAAGACCCAGAGCAGCGCCGTCGAGACGAAGACGACGAGGATCGCGCGCTCCTCGAAGGAGACCGCGCCCAGGTGGGCCTTCTCCTCGACGATCACCTCGTGGTCGACGGTGACGTCGTCGGGGGTGCGGTAGAAGACCCGTGTCAGGAGCAGCCACGTGGTCACGAGCATGATCAGGCCGATGGGGAAGGCCATCACCAGCCACTGCCCGAAGGCGATCGGAGGCGCGTCCGGGAATAGGATCGCGAAGATGCGCACGAACGAGAGATTCGGCGGCGTGCCCACCAGGGTGGTGAGCCCCCCCAGCGACGACCCGTACGCGATGCCGAGCATCAGCGACACGGTGAACGCATGGCTCCGGTCGAAGCCGAACGCGTCCTCGATCTTGAGCACGATCGCCAGGCCGATCGGCCCCATCATCACGGCGGTGGCCGTGTTGGAGATCCACATCGACAGGAACGCGGCGGCGATCATGAAGCCGAGGACGATGCGGGCCGGACCTCCGCCGACCGCGTGGATGATGTTGAGCGCGATGCGACGGTGCAGATTCCACTTCTCCATCGTGAGGGCGATCATGAAGCCCCCGATGAAGAGCACGATCGTGCTGTTGAAGTAGATCGGCGCGGTGTCCCCGCCGTCCATGATCCCCAGGATCGGATAGAGGAAGAGCGGCAGGAGCGCGGTCGCGAAGAGCGGGATGGCGTCGGTGACCCACCAGGTGGCCATCAGGAGCGCCACCGCCGCGAGGTTGCTCGCGGCCGCGTTCTCGGGGTCGACCGGGACGATCAGGAAGACCGCGAAGAACACCAGCCCCAGCCAGAAGCCGATCTGCTGGCCGCGGCCGCCTTGCGGTCGGGGGTGGTGCTCCATGGCTTCCTTTCGTCGTGGGTCGTCGGGGCGTGGCGGCGCGCAGCCGCGAATCGGGCCAGGGGGGACCGGCTCAGCTCGTCGGCGCGCCGCCGGACCGCTTCGACACGCGGCTGCAGATCGGGGGCGGCGCCCCCCCACTGACTCGCGAACGCGCGATAGAGGGATGCGGCTCGCCCGGGCCGGGCGTCGACGGTCCGGAATGGACCGCCCCCGGGGATGATCGGCAAGGTGGAGCGATGTACGTTGTTCGCCTCGCGAACCGCTCGGACCCCGACCCGGAGATAGACGATGCCCGCGTCCCGCGCAGCCGAGATCGACCGTCGCAGATTCCTGGCCGGTGCGGCCGCGCTCGCGCTGACGGGGGACGCCGCCCTCGACGACCGGCCCGCTCCCGGGCTCGGCCGCGCGCGGGCGCCCGAGGGCACGGTCGGCGCGCCCCGCCCGGCCGGGACCGCTCACGCCCCGTGGCCGCCGTACGACGACGCCATCGTCATCGACTTCCTGGCCAGCCCCGGGTACTTCAACTACCCGCTCAACCCGCCGCTGAACGGGGAGATGGTCGGCAACGCGGTCGAGTCGGGCATCACGGCGGTGAACCTCACCGTGAGCAGCGGCGATTTCGCCAGCTCGGTGCAGCGGATCGCGCTCTGGATGGAGCGGATCGAACGGTACCCGGAGGCGTTCACGCAGGTGCGGACCGTCGCCGACCTCACCCGTACGAAGGCGGAGGGAAAGCTCGGGATCTGCTTCGGCTTCCAGGACACCACCCCGTTCGAGGGCGAGGTGGACCCGATCGAGACCTTCCTCGGCCTCGGGGTGAAGGTCACCCAGCTCACCTACAACGTGCGCAACCTCGTCGGCGACGGCTGCCTCGAGCCGGCCAACGGCGGGCTGACGCGCTACGGCCACTCGGTCGTGGAGCGCATGAACGAGCTCGGCATGCTCGTCGATCTCAGCCACTGCGGGCAGCGGACCACCGCCGAGGGGATCGCCGCGTCGTCGGCGCCGGTCTCGATCACGCACAGCGGGTGCAACGCCGTCGCGCGCCATCCGCGCTCGAAGGACGACGCCGAGCTCCGCGCGATGGCGGACGGGGGGGGCGTCATCGGCATCTACCTCATGCCGTTCCTCACCCCCGGGCGCGTTCCGATGCGCGCCGACGTGCTCGATCACATCGAGCACGCCATCGACGTCTGCGGTGAGGACCACGTGGGGATCGGCAGCGACCTCTCCACGACGCCGATCGACGGTTCCGAGGACTACTGGGCGGCGCACCGTCGCTTCGTTGCGGGACGGATCGAGCGTGGCGTGGCCGCGCCGAACGAAGACCCGGAGATCCTCTTCACCGTCGAAGATCTGAACTCGCACCGGCGCATGGAGCTCATCGCCGACGGGCTCGCGGCGCGCGGCCACCCCGACGCCCGGATCGAGAAGGTGATCGGCGGAAACTGGTTGCGGCTCTTCCGCGAGGTGTGGAGGGGCTGATGCTTTCCTACGCGTTCGGCACGGCCTCACCCGCCGGGGCGCCCAGCACCGAGCGGTAGAACGCGTACATCCCGGCGGTGGCGAGCGCGTTGCCCACGAGCGTCCAGACGAGACCGATGGCGGCCACGACACCGGGAGCGATCAGGAGGTCCACGGCGAGGAGTCCGGCGGTCAGCGTACCGAAGAGGCCCGCCGAGACCATCACGCCCTGGGCCGACACCTGCGACGTGTGGGCCACGACCCAGGCGAACGCGGCGCCCACGGCGGTGAAGACCACGAAGTGGATGAGCGTGTAGAGCGCCACCAGCTCCAGGCGCAGCACGTCCGAGCCGACCGGGACCTCGCCGACGAAGATGGCCGAGGCCAGCACCGAGGGTGTATGGAGCGGTCGACCCGCCACGACGTCGACGAGGAGGAAGAAGAGGGCGACGATCGATCCTCCGATCGAGCCGGCCCAGGTGGCGGCGAACGCCATGTCGGAGGGCGTCGAGTCGGTGGACAGCTTCTTCATGGGAGCTCCTTGCGACGGGGTCGCGGCACGGCGTAAGGCGTTGGGACGTCCGGCGAAACACCTCCGGAGGGAGACGGGGTGAACGTTGCGGAGGTGTTCAGGGTATGGCGTCCATCTGTTCAACGCAACTCTGTACATATCATGAACAACCCCGCGAAGCGCCCCAGGGTCCTCGTCACCGGTGGCACCGGGTACGTCGGCGGCCGGCTGATTCGACGACTCCTCGAGCGGGACGTCGACATCCGCGTGCTCGTCCGCGACCTGGAGCGTGCCCGCGGACGCGCCTGGCCCGATCGTGTCGAGCTCGTTCAGGGCGACCTGCTCGAGCCGGAGACGCTCGGGACGGCCTTCGAGGGCGCGGACGTCGCGTACTACCTCGTCCACTCCATGTACGCCGGGGAGGACTTCGCCGAGAAAGACCGGCAGGCCGCGCGCAACTTCGTCGCGGCCGGTCGGGACCACCTCCGCCACGTCGTGTACCTGGGCGGCATCCTGCCCGACGGGGACGCCGGTGGGCCGGCGAGCGAGCACCTCGGGAGCCGCGCCGAAGTGGGTCGCATCCTGCGGGAGGGCCTGCCGACGACCGAATTCCGCGCCGGGCCCGTCATCGGCAGCGGCTCGGCTTCCTTCGAGATGGTCCGGTACCTCACGGAGCGTCTGCCGGCCATGGTAGCGCCCCGCTGGATCCTCAACGACGTGCAGCCGGTCTCCATGCGGGACGTTCTC
>CALJLC010000452.1 GCA_937982605.1 uncultured Gemmatimonadales bacterium
GCAGGGCCTCGCGGCGGGGCGCGAACATGTGCACCACCCGCTCGTTCGGAACCCGCAGGAAGGCGATGCGCCGTCCGTCCGGGCTCCACGCCGGGGAGCCGTCGCTGGCCACGCCTGGATCGAGGTAGCGCACGCGTGCGTCTCCGGGGGCCACCACCCCGACGAAGGCGTGATCGCCCCGCCCGCTGACGAACGCCAGGCGGGAGCCGTCCGGGGACCAGGTGAGCGAGCCCGCGGAGCCCCGGATGCGTGCCAGGCGCTCCGGCTCGGCGCCGTCCTCGAGGCCGAGGAGGAAGATGTCGCGCCCCTCGGCGTACGCGATGCGCGAGCCGTCCGGCGCGAGCGCGTAGCCGCCGCCCTCGCGCACACGCCGCGGCTCCCCGCCGGCGACGTCGACGAGCCAGACGGCGCGCTCCTCCTCGGCGGTCGTGGAGAGCGGATCGGGGACCTCGCCCTGGCGGTTCGGTCCGCCGCCGCGCACGAAGAGCAGGCGCTCTCCACCGGGCATAAACGTCAGACCAGTAACATCTTGACCGTCATCATCTCGAAACGACGTGATGGCGCGACCGGTCCAGTCCGGCCCCGCGGCGGTCCAGATGTTGCGCACCCCCGCGTGGTTCTCCACCCACGCGATCCGGTCGGCGTCGGTGGCGGCGACCAGACCCGACGCGAAGGAGTACGACATCACCTCCTCCACCGAGAACGGCGCCTGCGCGGCGACCGGCGCCGCGCCGAGGGCGAGCGCCAGCGTGGCTGCCGGCACCCAGGGGTGGCGCGTCACGCAGAGAGCCCGTTTCGCGCGACGTGACCCATCACGTCGACGAAGCGGTCGAGCTCCGGGAGCGTCGTGTACACGCTCGGGCTGATGCGCAAGCCACGGAACTCGGCGTGGTTGATGCTCACCGTGATGATGCGGTGCTCGTTCCAGAGGTAGTCGCGCACGTCGTTGGGCTCGAGCCCAACGATCTCCACGTTGGCGATGCCGCATGCGAATCCGGGCTTCTGGCTGGTGTGCAGCCGCACGTTGTCGTGCTGCTCGAGCAGCGCGTTGGCCCAATAGTCGCGGAGGTAGACGAGGCGCGCGGCCTTGCGCTCCGGCCCGATGCCCTGGTGGAAGGAGAGCGCCTCGCCGATGCACAGGTACGGCGCTTCGGGATGCGTCCCGATCTCCTCGAACTTCCGGATGTCGTCGTCGCGCGCCTCGGGGGCCGCCATCAGCGGCCAGACCTCCGGGATCATGTCGCGGCGGACGTAGATAAAGCCCGTCCCGTGCGGCGCGAAGAGCCACTTGGGCAGGCTCGACGTGTACGTGTCGACGTCCATCTCCCCGATGTCGAAGTCGAAGTGCGCCAGGGCGTGGGCGCCGTCGATGATGAGCGGGATGCCGCGGCGGCGCGCCATTGCGTTCAGCTCGGAGACCGGCAGGATCTGACCGGTCAGGTTGATCATGTGACACGCCAGGATCGCCTTCGTGCGCGGCGTGATCGCCTCCTCGAAGAGCCGCACCACCTCGGCGGGGTCCTCGGCGGGAACCGGGATCCGGATCTGGCGGAGGACGATGCCGTCGCGACGCTCGCGCTGCTTGAACGTCGTGATCATCCGGCCGTAGTCCTGCGTCGTCGTCAGCACCTCGTCCCCGGGCTCCAGGTCGAGCCCGAGCTGGAGGATCTGCAGGCTCTCCGACGCGTTGCGCGTGAAGGCGACCTCTTCGGCGTCCACCCCCCACTCCCGCGCCATCCGCTGGCGGGTCGCCTCGCGCTGCGGCTCGAGGATCTGCCACATCGTGTACGTCGGCGCGAGGTTCGAGTAGTCCTGATGCCGCTTCATGGCGGCCTGCACCAGCGCCGGGGCGGGGCTGACCCCGCCGTTGTTCAGATTGACCAGCGTCCGGTCGACCGTGAACGCCTGCTGGACCGCCAGCCAGAAGCTCTCGTCGTCGGCGACTTCGGCGGCCGAGCCCGGATGGCGGGCCAGCTCCTCCGCGATGTCGATCGCCTCCGCCCGCAACTCCGTGGGGCGGAAGGAGATCCCGGTCGCGGCCGCGGCCGCCGGACGGGACACTCTACCGAGGAAGGCGCGACGGCTCTGCATGGGGCCTCCGGGGGTCGTCGGGGTACG
>CALJLC010000453.1 GCA_937982605.1 uncultured Gemmatimonadales bacterium
TCTCCCGCTTCACCGCGGTGAGGACCTTCTTCTCCACGTCGTCGAGCGCCGAGAAGGCCTGCGCGCGCATGTGCTGGACCGGACCCTTCAGCGTCGGGTCCACGCTCGTGGCCGCCTTCTGGAGCTCCCCGACGCCGGAGCCGAGGGCGCCCCGCAGCTTGCCGATGGCGGCGCGGACGTCGTCGGGGACCTCCTCGCGGGCGAAGTCCGACGCGATCTCGTGGAACGGCCGGGCCAGCGCTTCGATGTCCAGGGAGAATTTGTCGAGCACCTTACGGATCTTCGTCTCCACGACGGTGGCGCCCCAGCGCGGGAAGACGATCGGCATCTCGACGCCGTGGGCCTCGAAGTAGCCCCGGAGCTGGGCGAAGTACGCCATCTCGCCGGGTCCGCCCACGTAGGCGAGCGTCGGGAAGACGGCGCTCTCCACGACCGGCCGCAGGAGCACGTTGGGGCTGAGCACGGTCGGATCCTCCGCGGCCCGTCCGCGCACCGCGGCCTCGTCGAGGTGCTCGCCGGACGTCCGCAGCCGGAAGCCGCCGTCCTCGCGGTAGAGCCGCTCCCGACCGGCGGGTCCCTCGAGGAAGAGGTTCACCCCACCCTCCAGAATCGGTACCTGCAGGTCGTGGCCGGCGCTCTGCAGCGCCTCCGCGGTCTCCCGCAGCACGGACTCCATCTCCTCGGCGCGCGCCAGCTCGTCGAACAGCACGGCGCTGGACGCTTCCTTGACCACCGGGTCGGCGGCGTCGGTGAAGAACATCCCGCGCGGCCCGAGGACGGCGTGCAGGAGGTCGTGGAAGCCGCGCGGCATCGTGGAGCCCGGACCGAAGCCCGCTCGCAGCAGCTCCACGTACGGTCCGCTGAAGTCGGTCTCCGGCAGCGCCCCGACGAAGTCGTCGAGGAGGGGCCCAGCTTCGGGGCCGAGCGGGATGCGGTGCAGCGGTGGGGTGCGCCCTTCCTCGGCGGGCGGCAGCTCGTAGCGGCGCAGCTCGTTGTCGACGCCGATGAGGTCGGCGTGGTTCGCCTCGTTCCAGTCGTGATCGTCCGAGGCGACCCAGAAGACCGGGAGCACCGGCTTGCCCAGTCGCGCCTCGAGCGCCTCCGCGAGCCGGATGGCGGTCATCCCCTTGTAGAGGCTGTACAACGGCCCGCCGTAGAGCCCCGGCTGCTGGCCGGTGGTGACGAGGTAGCCCCCGTCGTCGACGAAGCGCTCCAGCCGCCCCGCGTCGGCGCCTTTCGGCACGGTGATGGCGCTCGCCGCGCGGGCGCGGGCCTCGCCGTCGAAACGACCGTCGACCTCGCCGGCCTTGGCCTCGAAGGCCGCCGGGTCGTCGAAGCGCCGGGCGTAGAAGTCGGCCGCCGAGCCGTCGCCGGTCAGATACTCCTGTACGATCCTCGCCCCGGACGGGCGCGAGACGATCAGCTCCATGTCAGCCCTTGTGGTACGGTTCCCCGCGCTGGATCGTCCCGGCGCGGTACAGCTGTTCGGCAAGGACGAGCCGTGCCATCTCGTGCGGCAGCGTCATGCGGGAGAGCGAGAGCCTCCGTCGTGCCCGGGCCATGACGTCGTCCGCGAGACCCCAGGCCCCGCCGATCACGAACGCCACCCCCGGAGACGAACGGACGGCGTGGCGTTCGAGATACCGAGACAACTCCCGTGAGTCCATCCCGTTCCCTTCCCGCGTGAGCGCGACGACCTCCAGGCCGTCCGGGATCCGCGCGAGCAGGCGTTCCCCCTCGGCCCGTCGAACGACCTCCGGATCGGCGTCGCGCCGTGGTCCGCCCGCCGCCACCTCCACCACCTCGAGCTTCCAGTAGCGCCCCGCCCTCGTCTCGTACTCGCGCACCGCGTCGGCCAGCTCGCCGCGCACCCGCCCGACCGCCACGACGACGACCTTCACGGCGTCCCCCCCAGCAGCGCGCGGACGTCGGCCTCTCCCCAATCCCACGCGAGCCGCTGTCGCAGCACGTACGCCTCGCCGAGCACCGCGGCGAAGGGGCGCAGCTTCACGGCGTCCTTCTCCGTCACCACGATCGGCCGGCGGCCTGCACGGAGGCGCGCCGCCCGGGCGTCGGCCTCGGTGAAGTCGTGGTGGTCCCGAAAGGCCTTCAGCTCCACCGCGCCCTCGGCCCGGCGGGCGACGTCGGTGAGGAAGGCGCGGGGCCGGGCGATCGCCGTCACCGCGAGCGCGCCCTCGAGGCGCGGGCCGCCTCCGACCTCGGCCGGCCGGCCGGGCACGACGTCCGGCGCCGCGTCGACCAGCGGTACCAGCGCGTCGGCGCTCAGACGGACGCAGCCCAGCACCGCACCGGCGGCCACCCCGGGCACCGAATCGACCCGCCGGGCCAGCGCCCGGGCCTGTTCGACCGAGGCGGATCGGCGGGTGAGCACGACCGCGTCGGCCCGCGCGAGCGCCGACGCCGGCTCGCGGTACGGCCCGCATGGCAGGAGTCGGCCCGGGAAGCGGTCCTCGACGGAGAGGAGGACGAGGTCCACGTCGCGTCCGAGCCGGCGGTGCTGGAAGGCGTCGTCGACCACGACGGCGTCCGCTCCCGCGTCGGCCACCCGCCGGGCGGCGGCGACACGGTCCCGGTCGGCCACGACGTCCAGGTCGGGCGCCCAGGAGCGGTGGAGCGCCACCTCGTCCGCTCCGTAGCCGGAGAGCACGATCGCCGGCCGGCGGCCGTCGGAGGCGAGCGTCCGCGCGGCCCACGACGCGAACGGCGTCTTGCCGGTGCCCCCGACGGCCAGGTTGCCCACCGAGATCACCCGCGCCCCGGGCACTCGCTCCGGCTCGCCGCGGTCGAAGCGCCGGTTGCGCACGTAGGTCACGACGCCCCAGAGCCACGACGCCGGGGCGAGCACCATGCGCAGGACGGCGCCCGGGAGGCCGTAGCGCCCCTCCCACCATGCTTCGGCGAAGCGCGCCGAGCTCACGAGTCGCCCTCGTTCAGCGCGGCGCCGAGCTCGGCCGCCATCGTCTCGAGCTCTTCGCGCCCGGCGTCGCGTGGAACGAAGCGCGGTTCGAGGTAATCGATCTCGATCCGGCTGAACGGCCTCGGCACCAGGAAGCGGTCCCAGCTCTGGAAGCGATATCCCGCGGAAGCGCGCACCCGGACGCCCACCACGGGGAGCTGTGCCATCTGCGCCGCGGCCAGAGCGCCGGGCTTGAAGACCCCCTTCGGGCCGACCGGTCCGTCCGGCGTCACCGCCACGTCGTGGCCCGCGCGCGCCGCGCGCACCAGCCCCTTGAGCCCCCTGCGCCCACCCCGCGTGCTCGACCCGCGCACCGTCCCGAATCCGCTGTGGGACAGGACCCGGGTGATGTACTCGCCGTCGTCGTGCTCGCTCACGAGGACGACCACCCCTTCCTGGCGGTGATAGTGGACGAGCGGGAGGAGGTATCCGTGCCAGAAGACGAACATGATCGGCTGGCCCGCCTCCCGGAAGCGCAGGTAGTTCTCCTCCCCGCTCCGTCGGACGCGCGTGGTCAGGAAGAGCCCCCCGACGAGTCCCGCGCCGAGCACGCCGGCCGTCTCGAAGCGGAGCTCGCTCACGGGGAAGGCGACCCCACGCCGAGGAGCTCGTCCGCCAGGTCGGCCACTCGCGCCGCCGCGCCCGGCTCCCCGAGGCGCTCCCGGACGGCGCGCAGCGCCTCGACCTGTCGCCGGCGGACCGGGCTGTCCTCGTCGAGGAGCTCGAGGAGCACGGGTGCGACGCGTTCCGGAACGAGCGCTCCCTGGAAGAACTCGGGCGCCACCCGCGCGCCGGCGACGAGGTTCGGCAGGCCGATGTGCTCGGTCCGGATGAGGCGCCGGGCCAGCCAGGCGGTGGCCGGGCTGGTCCGATACCCGATCGCGAACGGAGTGCCCTCCAGGGCGGTCTCCAGCGTCGACGTGCCCGACTTGACGAGGGCGGCGGTGGCGTGGCGCTGGAGCGCCCGGGAGTCGTCGACCACCGGAAAGCCGAGCTCCAGGAAGGGGCCTGCGTGCAGCGACGGCGCCCGCGAGAAGACGGGCACGAC
>CALJLC010000454.1 GCA_937982605.1 uncultured Gemmatimonadales bacterium
GATCTCGGGCGATCTCGAGGCGGCGCGCCGGCCGGCGAGCTGGCTCGCGGACCACGAGCGGCCGGCCGACCTCGGGCCGGGCGCGGAGACGTGGGTTCCGGTCATGCGGCAGGCCGCCCGGGACGTCGAGGCGGCGCCCTCGCTCGACGCCGCGGCGGACGCGGCCGGGCGACTCGGGGCCGCCTGCGCCGGCTGTCATGCCGAGTCGGGCCAGGGCCCCGCCTTCCGCTCCGCGGCCGAGTCGCTGCCGGCACGAACGCTCGGTCAGCACATGGTCGGGCACTTGTGGGCGATGGACCGGATGTGGGAGGGGCTCATCAGCGGCTCTGACGAGACGTGGCAGGCCGGCGCCCGCGCCATCGCCGACGTCGAGGCCGAGCCGGGATTTCCCGGCGGAGGGACCGCCACGGTGCTCGCGCGCGCGGTGCACGAACAGGCTCGGACCGCCGTGCGCGCGGCGCCGTCCGAGCGCGGCGCGGCGTACGCCGAGATGGTGAAGGCGTGCGCGGCGTGCCACACGCTGTCGGGCGTGAGCGGCTTCTAGGGCGAACCAGCGCCCTCAGCCCATCCGGTCCCGCAGCTCCTCCACCGCCCGGTACGCCTCGTTGATGGCCGCGTCGGTGTGCGGGCTGGCCGCGGCGTCCGCGTTCGCGATGGAAACGCGCCCGAACGGCTGACGGGCGACGACGCACGGGCGGTCGTCCGGCGTGCCGAGCGCCCAGCGCGGGTCGTCGAAGAGCGTGTTGTAGCTGTACGTGTAGCCGTGCGGCCAGCGGTTCACCGTGATGGCCAGGACGTCGCGGGCCGGGTCGAGCCCGTGCGACCCGAACATCCGGCTGAGCTGGTCGCGGATGTTGCGCTCGAATGTCTCGAAGGACGTCTCCAGGAGCTCCCTGCGGCCCCGCCGGTGCTGCTGGCGGCGCGATCCGCCCGGCTGGTAGACGTAGCGCGTCATGCGGAGCACCGCGGGCTCGTCGGGATCCTGCCCGGAGGTGTAGTCACCCACCCGGAGCGAGGTCGAGAGCCCGGTGCTCTGGTGAAAGGCGCCCGGACCCGACGCGCCCGACACCCCGGCGTCGACCAGTGAGCGCCAGCTCCGCAGCAGGACGTTGGTGTACACCAGGGGAGCCTTCTCGCCGTAGCGAAGCGCCTCCTTCTGCGTCTCGGACAGCTCGGGGCAGAGCCACGGCACGATCTGATTCCAGCACGCCAGGACGACGCCGCGCGCGCGCACGCGGCGGGCGACGCCTCCTTCGACGTAGGTGACCTCCACCTCCCGGGCCGTGTCGGGGTCACCGAGGTGGCGGACCGAGACCACCGTGCTGTTCAGCCGGATACGCACCGCCGAGCCGGCTCGATCGAGTCGAGAATAGTCGGCCTCGGCGAGCACGACGTCCTCCATCGAGCGGCCGGGCATCGCGTCGGGGACGAGGGCGCGTACCAGGAGCCGCGTGATCGTCGCGTTGCCGTCCGGGAAGTACATGTCCGGATCGCCGCCCTCGGCCCGAGCAGCGCTCTCCCGACCGTGAGATCCGCCTGGCTCGTCGATGAGCCGGTCGGGAGGCGTCGGCTCGAGCCCCATCGCCGCGAAGCCCGGATAGCCCATCTCCCACGCGTACAGGGCGGGCACGGCGTCCGCGCCCGTAACGAAGAGCCAGCCCGAGCCGTCCTCCATGAACGCGACCCGGGGGTCGAGCCCGAGGTGCTCCACCATGAAGTCGCGGTAGCTGGTGCGCGCCAGACGCTCCTTCTTCTCGTCGGACGACAGCGCCGGCCAGGGATCGGTCAGTCGGGCGGGGTCGTGGAGACGGACGAGGTCGTCGCGGGCCCGGTCGGAGAGCGGGGCGTCGGCCGCCACCTCCGTCCACGGCCGCCGGCCGTAGCCGGTGACGAGGCGATCCTCCCCGAAGTGCTCCCGGTCGAAGAAGAAGCCGCGCGACAGGTCGAGCTCCGCGTACCGCCGCCGGACGTCGGCCGTCCCGTCCCAGTACCGGGTCCGGTCGATACCGAGGTCGAAGAGCAGCCCGGCCGCTACCGCGCTGTACTGCGACGGAGCCTCGACGTTGAGCGTACCGCCGTTGACCAGGTAGAGTCGCCCGTTGTGGCGGAACTCGTTGCGCTTGGCGTGCCCTCCGAAGTCGTCGTGGTTGTCCAGCACGAGCACGCGGGCCCCGGGGCCGCCGACACGGCGCCGGAAGAAATGCGCCGCGGACAGGCCGCTGATGCCGCCCCCCACCACGACGAGGTCGTACGTCTCCCCGGTCTCGAGCGCCGCACCGAGGGCGTCCCCGCGGACCAGAGCGTGGGCCGTTTCCCACGATCCGTCGTGGCTCCCGCGCATTCCGGTGAGCGCCGGCGGGTCGTACGGCTCCTGTCCTGTTCCGAGGAGCGAGGCGAAGGCGTCGACCGAGCCGAGGGGCAGCAGGGAGCCGGTGAGCGCGACCCCGACGCCGCTCACGAAGTCGCGCCGCGGGATCGAGCGGTTCATGCCGAGGTCTCGGTCCGAGGCGGCCATGGCACATCTCCGGGCGGCGGGGGTCGGCCTCAACCGACGCTCCGCCGAGGTAGCGGGCAAGGGCTCGCGGTGCGTATTTCGCCCCGCCGAACCGCCCCGGCCCGGGACCCCGTCCCGGGACGTCCCGTCCCCGACCGCCGAGCCGCCGATGTCCGACTCGCCGCACACCGAAGCACCGCGGGCGCTCGCGCGCGTGGTCGGCCTGCCCGGCGCGGTGCTCCTCGGACTCGGCTCGATCCTCGGCACGGGCGTCTTCGTGAGTCTCGGGATCGCCGCCGGCCTGGTCGGCGAGGGCCTCGTCGTCGCGGTCGTGCTCGCGGGACTCCTCGCCACCGCGAACGGTCTGTCCAGCGCGCAGCTCGCCGCGGCCCACCCGGTGAGTGGCGGCACCTACGAATACGGACACCGCTTCGTCCATCCGACCGCCGGCTGGGCCGCGGGGTGGATGTTCCTCGCTGCCAAGAGCGCCTCCGCGGCGACGGCGGCGCTGGGCTGCGCGGGGTATCTGCTCGAGGCGTTCGGTCACGGCTCCACCTCGGGCGGATATCCTGCGGCGCGGGTCGCGCTGGCGCTCTTCCTCGTCGCCGTGGTCACCGCGCTCGTGGCCGGTGGTCTGCGCCGCTCGAACGTCGCGAACGCGGTTGTGGTGACCGTGACGATCGCGGCCCTCGCGCTCTTCGTCGCGACCGGAGTCGCGGACATCGTCGGTCGGGGGGGGGCGGCCGCCGGGTCGGCCGGCGGGGCGGCGCTCGGGCCGTTCGGGGCGGCCCTCGCCGACCCGATGGCGCTGCTCCACGCGACGGCGCTGATGTTCGTGGCCTACACGGGCTACGGCCGGATCGCCACCCTGGGCGAGGAGGTCCGGGACCCCGGTCGAACGATCCCACGGGCGGTGGTCGTCACGCTGGCGGTGTCGATGCTGATCTACGCCAGCGTCGCCGTCACGGCGGTCTCCGTCTTCGGGCCCCGACCCTTCGCGGAGCTGACCCTCCGGTCGGCCGCGCCGCTCGAAGTGCTCGCCCGCTCCTTCGCGGGACCGGTGGTGGCGAGCATCGTCGCCCTCGGCGCGGTGACGGCGATGCTCGGCGTGCTGCTCAACCTCCTGCTCGGTCTCAGCCGGGTCCTCCTGGCGATGGCCCGCCGGGGGGAGATGCCCGGCGGCCTCGCGGCGGTCCATGCCGGGAGCGCGAGCCCGGTCGCCGCAGTGCTCGCGACCGGGGCCGTGGTCGGAGCACTCGCCCTGGCCGGCGACATCGGTCTCACCTGGTCGTTCAGCGCCTTCACGGTCCTCGTGTACTACGGGCTGACCAACCTCGCCGCGCTGCGGCTGCCGCCGGAGAGTCGGAGGTTTCCCCGCTGGATCGCGTCAGGCGGGCTCGTCTCGTGCCTGGGGCTGGCCTTCTTCGTCCCGGTCTCGGTCTCGGCCGCGGGGCTCGTGACGCTGGGGACGGGCTTCGCGGTGCGGGCGGTCGTCACGGGCGCCCGCTGATCCGCCCGTCCCGAGCACGGC
>CALJLC010000455.1 GCA_937982605.1 uncultured Gemmatimonadales bacterium
TGTCGCGGACGTCGGCGCCGGACGGGATCTCGACCGAGCCGCTCGGGCCGACCGCCTCGATCCGATTGTCCCGCACGACGATGTCGCCGCGCTCGATGACTTCGTCACCGCGCATCGTGATGAGTCGGGCATTGGTGAGCGCGACGACGCCCTCGGGTCGGTCCTTCTCCACCACGATCTCGACCGTCCAGCGGGAGGCCTCGTAGATGGGGCCGTCCTCCTCTTCGTCGTCCGCCGCCTCCGCGTCGGCGGCCTCCGGGCCGTCGGGGTCGGCGGGGTCCGGCTCCGCCGCGTCGGGATCCCCGCCGGTCTCCCGCTCCGCCGCGGCCTCGGCCCGAGCCGTCGCCACCGAGTCGGCGATGGCTGCGTCGGCGGCGGCGACATCCCACGCGAAGTACGAGCGGCCGATCGAGTAGTAGGCGGTGCTCGCGTCGTAGCTCCATCCGACGAAGTCACCCCCGACCTTGGTGAGTCGCCGGGTCGGCATCGTGGACGACGACGAGACCGAGACGGTCGGAGCCTCGCCTCCGACAGGCGGCACGGTGATCAGGTAGACATTGCGGTTGGCCCGCACCATCGCCCGGGAGCCGTCCGGAGAAAGCACCACTTCGTCCGGCGCTCCCGCGCTGCCCGGTCCCCCCGGCGACGGGGCGGTCACCCGCACCACGGTCCGGATGTCGGTGCCGTCGAAGCGCATGGACAGGAGCCCCTCACGGCCCGCCCAGACGTAGACGCGTTCCGGGTCGGGCCCGGCGTGCGGTGCGTTGCGGCCCTGCTGCGTCGTCCCGCTTCCGACCCACGTGATGCGGCGCGGCTCGCCGCCCGTCGCCGGCAGCCAGACGTACTCGAGCTCCGCGGCGGCGCTGTGGGAGCCGAAGTCCTCGAGCGTGCGCATGCGGTGCAGCTTCGACCCGCGCACCGCCAGCAGCCTCTGACCGTCGAGCGTGTACGCGAGCTTGTCGTAGAAGGCCGATTCGGGCGTGAGGCGCTCGGGCGCCCCGCCGGTGGAGCGGACCCGCCACACGTCGCCGCCCGTCGAGTCGTTCCACGTCACGTACGCGATCCAGCGCCCGTCGGGTGACCAGACCGGCGCGTGCTCGACGTCCGTGGCGTCGGTCAGCCGCTCGGCGTCCCGGATGACCGGGTAGCCCTCCGTCTGTGTGCCCGCGGCCCGGGGCAGGTCGGCGACCCACAGCCGGTCGAGCGCAGTGAAGACGACGCGCCCGCCGTCGGGCGAGGGCCGCGCGCCACGGATCTGCGAGACGGTCAGGGTCGTGTCGTCGATCGGGTGGTCGAGCTGGGCGAGTGGGCCGAGCTCCTGCTCGACCCGGGCGGTGAAGGGGATCTCCGTGGCGTCGCCCGAAGGCACCTCCACCCGCATGATCTTTCCGCCATAGGTCGTGATGAGCGCCCGCGAGTCGGGCGTCCACGCGCCCCCCGGGTAGACGTCGCGGTCCCGGATTCCGCCGCCCTGCGAGTCGTCTCGCTGCACGTCCATCACCAGCCACGACTCCTCGCCGGTCTCGAGGTCCCGCAGCTTGAGCGCTTCACGGGTGTCGTATCGGGTGGCGTACACGAGCCATCGCCCGTCCGGGCTCGGCATCGGCCGAAACGCCCCCTCGTGCTCGTGCGTGCGCACGAAGACCCGTCCGGTTTCCCGGTCGAGCACGCCGATCTGGTAGGGACCGAGCTGGCGGGCCGAGCTCCGCGGCGCGTGATCGGGCCCGAACTCGTGGGGCCAGTACGCCGGGTCGCCGACCCAGGTGCCCGGCGCGGTCCTGATCGTGCCGCCCGCGCCCGCGGCGCCGGAAGGGCCATCCGCCGACCCGCCCCAGATCCCGCTGCCGTCGAGCCCGAGGCCGGACGTACCGCCCACGAACCCGTCCGCGCTCAGCCCGCCGCCCAGGCTACCCCGCAGGTTCAGCCACACGTAGCGGGCGTCGTCGCCGAAGGCGGCGCCGATGTGCGCCGCGGGTGTGGGGCCGCCTTCCTCGCGGTGGCCGGTGACCTGCACGCCGGAGCCGCCCCGCTCGTGGTACAGCCACTGCTGCGTGCCCTTGGTGGCCATCACGTAGGCACCGTCCGGAGTCCACACCGGAGACATGTAGCTCTCCCGCTCGCCGTCCGTGAGCTGGCGCGGGTCCGAGCCGTCGGCGGCGGCGATCCACAGGTTCTCCGAGCCGTCCCGGTCGCTCACGAAGACGAGCTTCGTGCCGTCCGGCGAATAGCGGGGCTGCATGTCGTAGCCCTGACCGCTCGTGATCCGGGTCGCCTCCCCTCCCTCGACGGGGAGGGTGTACAGGTCACCGAGGAGCTCGAAGACGATGGTGCCACCGTCCGGGGAGAGGTCCAGGGAGAGCCACGTCCCCTCGTCCGTGGTGAAGGAAAGCGTGCGCGTGGGGATGAGCGGCAGCGCGTTGTTCCTGCGCGCCTCGCGGGCCGAGCTGTCGTTCTCCTCGACCGTCTGGGACGCGGCGGGGAGCGCCGTCGTCAGCGTTGCGAGGGCCGCCCCCGCGATCGCCAGGGCTCCGACTGCGACGACGCGGTCGAGGCGGCGGGCGATGGTAGCGGTGCGGAGGACCGTGGAGGCGGTGGCGGGCATCGGGTCGGTACACGGAAGCGAGCGCCGATGGCCGCTGCCCCCGACACCCTGGATCACATCACTGCAGCGAAGGCCACAGAGTGGGGCCGTGCCGCGGCCGGGTCCAGCGGTTACCGTCGGACGCGCTCGAGCCGAAAGCGCGTCACGGGGAGGGGACGACCGTCCGGCATGCGGAAGACGACCCCCCGAAGCTCGAAGCGACCCTCGAAGACGTCGCCGTCGACGCTTCCTTCGTAGAGGAGCATCCCGCGCGGGTTCATCCCGTTCATGTAGCCGACGTGCACGGTGCTCCCGTCGACCATGAGGTAGTCGGCTGACCGCGGAGGCGCGCCGCCCACCGAGATGTCGGCCACGACTGAGTCGGCAACGACCCGCAGGGAGAGCGACAGAGGATCGCGGCTGCTCCTCCCGTCCGTCGTCAGCACGCCGCGCCATTCGCCGACCAGGCCCTGGACCTCGTCGGGCCGGGCCATGGGCGTCCCTTGCAGCTCCTCCAGCGTGGGCCCCTGCAGGGCATCCGGGTCCGCGGCGGCGAGTCGGGCGCGCAGCTCCGCGGAGGCGGCGTCGGCGCCGTACCCGCGCTCGAGCCGCCCGACGGCGTCTCGGGCGGCTCCCAGGTCGAGGACGGCGATGCGGTCCGAGGCGACCTCGCGCAGGAGCGCCGCGGGCGGCGGCAGCGCGTCGGCATCCTCCGGAGCGCCCCCCGTCTGCCCGCGTGCCACCCGATCGTCGAATCGGGCCAGGCGCTCGGCCGGGGGCAGAGCCCGGTCTCCGACCACGGAATAGTCACGAAAGAGCGCCTGCAGCCCGCGGTAGCTCCCGGGGGCGACGACGGATCCGTGTGTCTCGGCGCCGAGCCGCTCGCGGACGAGCAGCCAGGTATCCGGCGCGGCGTCGACGAGCCTCGCCCAGAGCTCGTCCGGCCAGCCGAAGCGGGCCTCCATCGAGACGAGACGGACCGGCCTGCTCACGGCCGCCTCGGTGAGCGCCAGGAGTCGGCGGGCCACTGCGCCGTCGCCGAGGTGGACCGGAGCATCCAGCGACAGGACGCCGACCGCCCACTCCGGCTCGACCGCCCAATGCACGAACAACCCACCGGACGAGTGGCCGACGAGCCAGATCGGCCCCGACGCGCGGAAGCGCTCGGAAAGGGCCGGCTGGAGCTCGTCGCGCAGGAAGCGGACGAAGGCGTCCGATCGGCCGCGGCCGTCGTTGCCGCTAACCGGGACGCCGGGAGGCGAGAGGTCACGGATCCGGTCCGTGTTCTCGATGCCCACCACCACGACCTCGGGCATGTGCCCCGCCTCGGCGAGGGTCCGGGCGGCCTCGGCCACATCGAAGAGGATCGCTTCGCCGCCGAGCACCAGCAGGAGCGGGAAGGGGCGGGTCGTCCGGGCGTCGCACACCGGCGGCACACCACCG
>CALJLC010000456.1 GCA_937982605.1 uncultured Gemmatimonadales bacterium
AGCACCTCATCACGCCCGGCCTGATCTTCGAGGAGCTCGGCTTCAAGTACGTCGGCCCGGTCGACGGGCACGACGTCGGCAAGCTCGTGGACACCTTCCGGCGCGTGCGCAAGATGAAGGGCACGATCGTCGTGCATGCGCTCACGCAGAAGGGGAAGGGCTTCGCCCGGGCCGAGGACGACCCCTGGTGGGGCCACGCGCCAGGCACCTTCGACAAGGTCACCGGGGAGGTGTCGAAGAAGTCGGCCGGGCTGCCGCGCTACCAGAAGGTCTTCGGGAAGGGTCTGATCGAGCTGGCCGACGCCGACCCGAAGGTGGTCACCATCACCGCGGCGATGCCGGACGGCACCTCGACCGACATGTTCGCCGAGGCTCATCCGGACCGGTACTTCGATGTCGGCATCGCCGAGGGCCACGGCGTGACCTTCGCGGCCGGCCTCGCCACACGCGGGATCAAGCCCGTCGTGGCCATCTACTCGACGTTCCTCCAGCGTGCGTTCGACAACATCGTGCACGACGTGGCGCTCCAGGGCCTGCCCGTCGTCTTCGGGATGGACCGGGCCGGGATCGCCGGCGAGGACGGCCCGACCCACCACGGCGCGCTCGACATCGCCTACATGCTCTCGGTGCCCGGCATGACAGTCACGGCGCCGAAGGACGGATCGGAGATGCTGGCCCTGCTGCGCCTGGCGACCCGATCCGTGGACGGTCCATGGAGCGTCCGCTGGCCCCGCGCGTCGGTGCCCGAGGAGGTCCCGCACCTGAGCGAGATCCCGGAAGTGGAGCCCCATACGTGGGAGGTCCTGCGCAACGGCGGCGACTGCGTGATCCTGGCCGTGGGCACGATGGTGCTGCCGGCGCTCGAGGCGGCGGGGGCGCTCGCCGAGGACGGGATGCGCTGCACCGTGGTCAACTGCCGCTTCCTCAAGCCGTACGACCGCGACGTCTTCGAGGAGATGGTGCGTAGTCATCCGCACGTGGTCACCGTCGAGGAGGGGCAGATCGTCAACGGCTTCGGGGCCTACATGGCGGCGGAGATCGACGCGCTCGAGCTGTCGACTCCCCCGAGCGTGTCGGCCATGGGCATTCCCGACGCGTTCATCGAGCACGGCTCACGCGGCGAGCTCCTGGCCGAGCTCGGACTCGATGCCGAGGGCATCGCCGCGCACGTGCGCGCCCACGTGGACCGCGGCGTACGGGACGGGTCCGGCTGAGGGCGCCTCGGTCGTGCAGCGGCTCCTGACCCGGTGACTCCGCCCGCTCGACTGACGACGCCGGTGCGCCGCATCGGGGTGGTCTATCGCGAGCACACGCCGGAGGTGCTCGCGGTTCTGGAGCGCGTGCGGGCGTGGGCCGACCGCCACGGGGTGGAGGTTTCGGTCGAATCCGACGCGGGGCAGGGCCCCGGAGCGACGCTCGACCTCTCTACCGAGTCCGTGGACCTCCTCGTGGCGCTCGGCGGGGACGGCACGTACCTGCGAGCCAGCCGGCTCGCGGTCGGTACGGAGATCCCGGTGCTCGGCGTCAACCTCGGTCGCCTCGGTTTCCTCACCGCCGTGCCGGACACGGACGTCGAGGACGGTCTCGATACCGTGCGGCGTGGGGAGGCGCTCCTGGAGCGCCGGCATCGGCTGCGGGCCTCCGTGGACGGACAGGACCACTACGGCCTGAACGACATCGTCGTTCACACCTCGGGCGCCGCGCGCGTGACCCCGCTCACGCTCTCCGTCGGTGACCCCGACGACCTCGAGGAGGTCGGCTCCTTCGGCGCCGACGGCGTCATCGTCGCCACGCCGACCGGCTCGACCGCGTACTCGATGTCGGCGGGTGGCCCCATCATCGTACCCGAGGTCGACGCGCTGGTCGTCACCCCCATCTGTCCGCACTCGCTCGCCGTTCGGCCGCTGGTCGTGCCCGCCGAGGAGACGGTGTGCATCGGATCGCTCGATCCGGACGGCGACCACAAGGTGACCGTCGACGGTCAGGTGGTGCACCGGCTGCGCCCCGGAGAGCGGGTTCTGGTGGAGCGGGACGCTCGCCCGCTCTGGCTCGTTCGCATGCCCGGTCAGACCTTCTTCCGGACGATGCGGAAGAAGCTGAACTGGGCGGTGCGCCCGCCCGAGCGGAGCTGAGGCGGGAGGGCGCGCGGGTCGGTGGCCCGGTCCGGTCCGGGCATTGAGCCGGCCCGAGCGGGGCCCTTAGCTTGCACGCCCGTCCGTTGGCTCTGCGCCCACCTCCCGATCCACCCGAGGCCCGATGCTCGTCGAGCTCCGCATCCGCGACTACGCGGTCGTCGAAGATCTCACGCTCGAGCTCGGCCCCGGCCTGAACGCGCTCACCGGGGAGACCGGCGCGGGGAAGTCCATCATCGTGGGGGCGCTGTCCCTCCTCCTCGGGGAGCGGGCCTCGTCCGAGGTGGTGCGCGCCGGGGCGGAGCGGGCGACCGTAGAGGCGGTGTTCGACGTCCACGAGCTCGACGGGGTCCGGGCGCTCGCCGACGATCACGGCTTCCGCGTCGACGACGGGCTCCTCATCCTGCGGCGCGAGGTGGCCGCCGAGGGGCGCAACCGCGCGTGGGTGAACGGCTCTCCGGCCACCGCGGGCACGGTCGGCGCGCTCGGCTCGGCGCTCGTCGACCTGCACGGTCAGCACGAGCACCAGACGCTGCTCCGATCGCGGGATCAGCGCGCGATCCTGGACGCCTACGGGGGATGCACCCACCTCGCCGAGGCGGTCGAGGAACGCTACGAAGCCGTGCGACGACTCGACGAGGAGCTGGAAGCCCGCGAGGCCCGCCGCCGCGACGTGGAGGCCCGGGCGGACTTCCTGCGCTTCCAGCTCGGGGAGATCGACGGAGCCGGGCTGGGACCCGGCGAGGACGAGGCGCTGGAGGCCGAGCTGGGACGACACGAGCATGCCGAGGAGCTCGTTCGCGGCACATCGAATCTGCACGAGGGGCTCTACGAGGCCGAGGGCTCCGTCGTCGAGCGACTGGACGAGGCGCGCCGGGCGCTGGAGCGGCTGGCCCGCTTCGACCCGGAGCTCGGGAGTATGCTCGAGCAGCTCACCGAGGCGCT
>CALJLC010000457.1 GCA_937982605.1 uncultured Gemmatimonadales bacterium
GCCGGTCGGACCGCGCAACGTAGGCTCCGCCGGCCGCCGCCGCGCGGGATCCCCCCGGCGCGGCGCGGGCCGGCGCAGCGGAGCGTCCCGGAGACCGGGCCGATGCGAAGGAGCACTCCGGCGCGCTCGTGTGTACCTTCTGGATTCGCGACCCCAGACAACCCGGACGGCCTCGATGATCCGACGCTCGACTCTGCTCTTCCTCGCGACCCTGCTCGCGGCGTGCGCACCCGGTCCGACGATGACCGCCACGCTCCCGCCCGAGCCGGCCGGCGGAGCGGAGACGCCGGCGAGCGAGCCGGCCCCGACGACGTCGACTCCGGCCCCGGCCGGCTCCGCCGCTCCCGCCCCGGCGCCGGCCCCGCTCACCTCGGCCCCGGACGCGTGGCAGCTCCTGGATCTCGGGACCGATCGGGTGCCGGGCGTGAGCGCGGAGCGCGCGTACGCGGAGCTGCTCGCCGGTCGGACGCCGGCGCGCGAGGTCGTCGTGGCGGTCATCGACGGGGGCGTCGACACCGCGCACGTCGATCTGCGGGCCAGCCTCTGGCGGAACCCGCGCGAGACGGCCGGCAACGACCTCGACGACGACGGCAACGGCTACGTCGACGACATCTACGGCTGGAACTTCATCGGGGGCGCCGACGGGCGCAGCGTGAACCACGAGACGCTCGAGGTCACGCGCCTCCACGCCGCCTGTCAGGCGGGCCAGCCGATCACCGTGCCGGAGAGCTGCGCGGAGGTGGCCGAGGCGTACGAGGAGGAGCGCGCCGAGGTCACGCAGACGCTCCAGGTGATCGCGCAGATCGAGGCCGCGTACGAATTCGCCCTGCCGCGCCTCACCGAGGCGGGCGCCGGTGACCCGCCGACGGTCGAAGGCGTGCGTGCCCTGACCCCCGTCCGTCAGGACGTGGCACAGGCCCGCACGATCTTCCTTCAGCTGGCCGACGCGGGGATCCTGCCCGAGGACATCCCCGATGCACGCGAGGCGTACGAGGGGCTCGACCAGTACGGGCTCGCGCTCGACTTCGACCCGCGCGACATCGTGGGCGACGACTACGCGGACGGCACCGAGCGGGCGTACGGCAATGCCGACGTCATGGGCCCGGACGCCTCGCACGGCACGCACGTGGCGGGCATCATCGGCGCGGTGCGCGGCAACGGCCTCGGCATCGACGGCATCGCGGCGTCGGTCCGGATCATGGCGATTCGCGCGGTGCCCGACGGAGACGAGCGGGACAAGGACGTGGCCAATGCCATCCGGTACGCGGTCGACAACGGCGCCCACATCATCAACATGAGCTTCGGCAAGGGCTTCTCGCCGCGGAAGGAGCTCGTCGACGCGGCCGTCCGGTACGCGGACGAGCGCGGCGTGCTCATGATCCACGCGGCCGGCAACGACGGAGAGAACGTCGACGTGGTCCGCAACTTCCCCTCCGCCACGTACGCCGACGGTGGCCGTCCGTCGCACTGGATCGAGGTCGGCGCCGCCAACTGGGTGGTCGACAGCCTCGCGGCCAGCTTCTCCAACTACGGCCAGCGGACCGTGGACGCCTTCGCGCCCGGCGTGGACATCCTGTCGACGATGCCCGGCGGCGAGTGGGAGCGGCAGGACGGCACGAGCATGGCGGCGCCCGTGGTGAGCGGCGTGGCCGCGCTCCTGATGGCGTATTTCCCCGAGCTCGATGCGGCCGACGTGCGCCGGATCCTCCTGGACTCCTCGGTCAAGTACGGCGACCGCATGGTCCCGCAGCCCGGCGGAGGCGAGCTCGTGCCGTTCGGCACGCTCTCGGTCACGGGGGGCGTGATCAATGCGTACGAGGCGGTCCGCATGGCCCTGGAGCGGATGTAGCGGCACCGCGAGGCGAGCTCATGAGCGGCTTCTTCGTCGGCTCCGAGGTCGGTCGGCTCCGAAAGGTGCTCGTCCACCGGCCGGGCCTGAGCCTGCAGCGCCTCACGCCGTCCAACGCCGAGGAGCTCCTCTTCGACGACGTCCTCTGGGTCCGCAAGGCCGGGGAGCAGCACGACGAGTTCGTGCAGCTGCTGCGCGACCACGACGTGGAGGTGCTCCTGCTCCAGGACCTCCTGGCGGAGACGCTCGACCGCACGCCCGGAGCGCGCGAGCACATCCTCGACGCGGTCGTGCACGAGCTCACCGTCGGCCTCGCGCTCGCCGACGAGCTCAGGGCCTACCTCATGGAGATGACGCCGCGGCTGCTGGCGCGACACCTCATCGGGGGGCTGGCCCGCAGCGAGATCCCCGACGTCGATCTGTCCCGCTCGCTGACGGGGCAGATGTACACCGACAAGGATTTCGTGCTGCCGCCGCTCCCCAACTCGCTCTTCACGCGGGACTCGTCGTGCTGGATCTACGGGGGCGTTTCGCTCAACCCGATGTACTCGAAGGTGCGCCAGCTCGAGGTGGTCAACGTCGGGGCGATCTACCGTTGGCACCCGGACTTCGCCGAGGCCCGCTTCGAGTTCTGGTACCCCCCCGAGGGACGCGAGGCCGGCTTCGACCTGGACGACTTCGGCCACTCGTCGCTCGAGGGCGGAGACGTCATGCCGATCGGCAACGGCGCGGTGCTGGTTGGGTGCAGCGAGCGGTCGACGCCGGTCATGGTGGAGCAGCTCGCCCGGGCGCTCTTCGAGAAGGAGGCGGCCGAACGGGTGATCGCGTGCCAGATGACGAAGGACCGGGCGCACATGCACCTCGACACGGTCTTTACCTTTCTCGACCGCGACGCGGTGACCGTCTATCCGAAGGTGGTCGACTCGATCGTGGCGTTCAGCCTCCGCCCCGGAGACCGGCCCGGGACGCTCGACGTGCGCCGCGAAGACAGCTTCTTGGGCGCCGTCGAGAACGCGCTCGGACTCGAGCGGCTCCGCGTGGTCACGACCGGCGGCGACGAGTACCAGGCGGAGCGGGAGCAGTGGGACGACGGCAACAACGTCGTGGCCATCGAGCCGGGTGTCGTCGTCGGCTACTCGAAGAACGAGTACACGAACCGGAAGCTCCGCGCGGCCGGCATCGAGGTGCTCGAGATCGACGGCTCGGAGCTTGGCCGGGGGCGCGGCGGAGGTCATTGTATGACCTGCCCGCTGCTGCGGGACCCGATCTAGATCGCCCGGCGCGCGTGGGCGTCGACCCGGCCGGAGCCCCGGCCTCGTCGGCCCCGGCCCGGGCCTTTTCCTTCCACTCCTCGACGAGACGGCCGTCATGACTGTCGACCTCCGGGGTCGGTCTTTCCTCAAGCTCCTCGACTTCACGCCCGAGGAGGCCCGCTATCTCCTCGACCTCTCCGACGAGCTGAAGGAGGCGCAGCGCTCCGCAGCCGCGGTGCGACATTTGTTGGGGCTCAACTTCGCGCTGATCTTCGAGAAGCAGTCGACGCGAACGCGCAGAGCATTCGCGGTGGCCGCGCTCGACCAGGGCGCGCACTGCGTCTACCTCGGTCCGACCGGGACGCAGATCGGCTACAAGGAGACGATGAAGGACACCGCCCGCGTGCTCGGCCGGATGTTCGACGCGATCGAGTACCGGGGCTTCGCGCAGGAGACGGTCGAGGACCTGGCGGCGTACTCGGGCGTGCCGGTGTGGAACGGCCTCACCGACGACTACCACCCGACGCAGATCCTGGCCGACGTGATGACGATGCGCGAGCACGCCGAGGCCGAGCTCGGGGACGTCGCGTTCGCCTACCTCGGCGACGCCCGCTTCAACATGGGCAACTCGCTTCTCGTGGGCGGCGCCCTCTTCGGCATGGACTTCCGGATCGTGGCCCCGAAGGCGTTCTGGCCGTCGGACGCCCTGGTCGACCGCTGCCGGGCGCTCGCCGAGGAGACCGGAGGCCGCATCACGCTCACCGAGGAGGTCGAGGCCGGGGTCGC
>CALJLC010000458.1 GCA_937982605.1 uncultured Gemmatimonadales bacterium
GCGACGAGGAGGCGCAGGACGTCGCGGAACGGGCCGACCAGGTCCTCGCGCAGCGAGACGGCCTCGCCACTCCACCCGTCGTGGATCGGGTGCGCGGGACCGAGCGCTTCGACGAACGCCGCCAGCTCTGCGGTGGCCGACTCGATCGTCGCCCCGGGACGCACCCGCCCGACGACGTCGAGGTAGCGCGCGCCGCGCATGCCCTCGCCGAGCTGCCGCTCCTCGAATACGAGCGGGGTGAAGACGTCCACCGGGGGCGGGTACCCGCCCTCCTGTCGCACCACGCCGAGCACTTCGTGTGGCGTCCCGCCCAGGTCGATGGTCGACCCGACGGTCGAGCGATCGGCGCCGAAGCTCTGGCGCCAGAACGACTCGGAGAGCACGACCTCGGGGACTTCGGCGCCCGTCCGGGAAAGCCAGTCCGTCCGACCGAGCAGAGGCGCGACGCCGAGCAGCTCGAAGAAGCCGGGAGAGACCGCCGCGCCGCGGATCTGCCGCAGCTCGCCGTCGACGACCCACTCGGGCGTGCTGCTCGAGATCCCGGCGAAGTCGACGAAGTGGCTCCACTCCTCGCCGCGAAGGTCGCGCAGGAGCGGCGGGGAGATCCGTCCCCGCTCTCGGCCGCCACCCTCGTCCGGTCGGCCGAGCTCGTAGATCCGCACGAGCGCCTCCGAGTCGGGCAGCGGAAGCGGGCGCAGCCAGACGCGCCACGCGATGCCGCCGAGGACGATCGCGCTCGAGAGCCCCAGCGCCATCGTCCCCGCCACGCCGACCGAGAAGAGCGGGCGCCGCCGCAGGACCCGCACTGCCGTCCTCACATCCGAGACCCCATGGAAGCGGACGGCCTCGACGGCGACCGCCAGCGCGATCGGCAGCGAGCGCAGCGCCTGCCCGCGGTACCAGCGGCGCGCGGCGGCGGCGCCGCGTGCCTGCGCCAGCTTCTGAAAGGTCTCGTCGAGGTCGTCGAGGACGTCGTCACGGTCGGCCGCCGGAGTGATCCACGAGAGCAGCACGCGGGCGACGCGTGGGGGGCGGGGGGTCACGACGCGTCTCCCGTCCGAACCTTCGCCCCCGACCAGAGGCTGTCGAGCAACTCCCGCGACCGGGTGAGCGCGGCGTGACCGTCGGGCTCGAGCCGATAGACCTTGCGCGGTCGGCCGCCCTCGGTGACCGGGCGCGTGGTCGACGCCACCAGGCCCTTCGTCTCGAGCCGCTTCAGCGTCACGTAGACGGCCGGAATCGACACGTCCCGGCCCGACGTCTCGAGGATCTCCGCATGGATGGCGGCGCCGTAGCCACCGCGCTCGAGGCGCGCGAGCGCGAGAAGCACCACCTGCTCGAACTCACCCAGGTATTCGCGCGTACCCATCCCGTCCCCCCCCAGTCTTAAACAAAGCTTTAAAACAATGTTTAATGTTCAGTGCGCCCGGTCAACCCCGGCCGGGTCGGTCAGTCCCGGAAGGGGTCCACCGTCCGCGCGGGCGCCATGCAGACGACGAGCGGGGTGAGCCTCTCGAGCACCTCGATGCCGGGCTGCGCGCGCAGCACCGAGTCGAGCTTGCGGTAGACCTGCGGCGCCTCGTCGAGGTCGCCTCCGCGCAGGACCACCCCTTTCGTCGCGCGGGCCATCGCGTCGGGCGTGACCCGACCCGCTCGGATCATGCGGCCCTTCTTCCACTTCCCTCGAGCCTGAGCGCGACCCATGACCCGCCCCGCCCCGTGCACGGTCGAGAAGAGGTGGTCGGCGCCCGAGGCCTCGGTGCCCACGAGAATGCCCGACTCGTCGCCCATGGAGCCGCCCACGAAGCCGCGCTGTCCGGCGAAGGCGGGCGTCGCCCCCTTCCGCACGACCACGACCTCGCCGTCTCCGTGGTCCTCCTTCCATGCGAAGTTGTGGTGGTTGTGAACCAGGTCGAGCTCCTCGCCCCCGAGGATGGAGACGACCTTGCGCGCGACCCACTCGCGGCCCGCGTACGCGTACTCGCCCGCGAGCGCCATCAGCGTCCAGTAGGCGTCCCCCAGCGGGGTGTCGAGACCGAGAAGGACTTCCCGGTTCATGTTCGCGCGGCGATCGGGCCGGAGGTCGGTCCACGACTCGCCCTGGGCCAACGCCACCACGCCATGGGCCGTGATGAAGCCGAGACCCCGGGATCCGAAGTGCACGCCGACCCAGACGCGGTCGGCCTCGTCCACGAAGACGTCGACGTAGTGGTTGCCCCCGCCGACCGTCCCGAGCTGCGCGCGCGCCCGGCTGCGGAGCTCGTCGCGCACCGCGTCGGGCACGGCGTCCCAGGCCGTGGAGTCGAAGAGCGGGTGTGCGACGGGCGCGTCGTCCGCCCGGTTCGTCGGCCGGCTCAGCCCGAAGCCGATCGAATCGGCGATCTCGTCGGCCACCTCCTCGAGTCGCGGGCGCAGCTCCGTTCCGCTCAGATCCGTCAGGATCGCAGCGTTCCCGCACGCGATGTCAACGCCGACCCCGATGGGCGACACCCGCCCCCGGTACGTCGCGACGCCCCCGATGGGCATGACGTAGCCCGGGTGGCCGTCGGCCATGAGCGCGACGCGCTCAGCCGCCACGGCCACCTTCTCGAGCTGGATCAGCGTCGTCTCGTCGTGCTGACCGTAGATGGTCTTCATGCGCCTGGGCTCCGGCCGGGTCGGGCCGACCCTCCCGGGCCGGCCCTCCCACGGTTCTCTTCCTCCGTCAGTCCACGAACGCCCAGAGCCAGCGGCGGCTCTTCTCGTCCATGGCCTCCGGATCTGCCACGTGGTACAGGTCCCCGGCCACGTCGCGGATCACCACGCCGCCGCCGGGCACCTCGGTCGGCCAGTCGTCCAGCCGCGTCTGGAACGAGCGCGCGCCCTGGCGCGTCTCCACCTTCCACGTCCGGATCTCGACCTCCTCGTCGACGTCGGCGATGCGGGTGACCTCGAGCACGAAGCCCGCCTCGGCGAGCGCGGCCTCGAGGGCCCGGCGCGACTCCGCGCCGAGCTCCTCCGGCTCACCCACCAGCGCGAACTCCTCGTCGTCGTCGTCCCTGAGGCTCACGTAGCGCCCGGGCTCCGACCACGGGAAGCAGCGGTGCACCCGCACCGGCTTTTCCGCGCCGTTCCTGCGGGCCCAGAGCTGTCCGTCCGTCCGCTGCTCGAGCACCAGCTCGAGCTCGGCGTCGGGCTTCAACTTCACCATCACCTCACCCTCCACTCTTCGGGGGCCGCGCCCCCTCGTCCCTGTCTCACGCCCCCGTCTGCAGCTCGAGCTGCAGGCCGTGGAGCTTCCCGTAGATGCCGTCGGGCCGCGCGAGCAGCTCCTCGTGCGTCCCCGACTCGGCCAGCCTTCCGTCCTTCATCACGAAGAGCCGTGACGCGCGGTGCAGCGTCGACAGCCGGTGCGCGATCGCGAACGTCGTGCGTCCGGCCACGAGGCGGTCCATCGCCTCCTGGATCTTCCGCTCCGTCTCCGTATCCACCGCCGATGTCGCCTCGTCGAGGATCAGGATCCTCGGGTCGTGCAGGATCGCCCGCGCGATCGAGACGCGCTGACGCTCTCCACCCGAGAGGTTCTGTCCCCGCTCCCCCACGATCGTGTCGTAGCCCTGCGGCAGCTTCACGATGAAGTCGTGGGCGTTGGCGGCCCCAGCGGCCTGGATCACCTGCTCGGGCGAAGCTTCCGGGTGCCCGTAGCGGATGTTGTCCATGACCGACCCGTGGAACAGGTAGGGATCCTGCAGCACGATCCCGATCTGCCGGCGGTAGTGTCCGGTGTCGAGCGTGCGCACGTCCACGCCGTCGACGAGCACGCGGCCCGCCGTGACGTCGTAGAAGCGCGCGATCAGGTTCGTGACCGTCGTCTTCCCTCCTCCCGACGGCCCGACCAGCCCGATCATCTCGCCCGGCGCCACGTCGAACGACACGCCCTTGAGCACCTGACGAACCCCGTCGTAGCCGAAGCTCACGTCCTCGAACGTCACCCTGCCCCGCACCGGCTCGAGCTTAACCGGCTCCGCCGCGTCCACCACGTCCGGCTCGGTATCGAGCACCTCGAACACACGGTGCGCCGACGTCGTCGCCCGCTGCACCGTACGCGCCATCTGCCCGATGATCTCGATCGGCCCGATGAACATCGTCGTGTACAGCAGGAACGACACGAACGTCCCGGCCGACAGCGCTGCATCGCCCGTGCCCAGCAGCCGCGGCATGGCGAACGCCCACACGCCGACCGTCGTTCCGTGCACGGCGAGCATCAGCGCCGGCCAGAACGTCGTCCACGAGCGGTGGATGCGATTGAACTCGTCCGTCACGTCCACGTTTCGCTCCACGAACCTTCCCGTCTCTCTCTCCTCCTGGTTGAAGGCCTTCACCACCCGCATGCCCGGAATCGTGTCCGAGAGCACGTCGGTCACCCGCGACCACTTCCGCCACGCGCGGATGAAGAAGCGGTTCATGTGCTCCCCGTGCCGCCAGATCGCCCAGCAGAACAGGGGCACGGGCACCACCATCACGAGCCCCAGCCGCCAGTCGAGCGTGAGCAGGACGGCGCTCAGCCCGAGCAGCATGATCGCCGAGAGCGACACGTCCACCACGCCGAACGCCAGGAAGTCCCAGAGCCGGTCGGTGTCCGAGCTCACGCGCGTGATCAGGCTGCCCGTCTTCTTCCTCGAGTAGAAGGAGAGCGACAGGCGCTGCAGGTGCTCGTACAGCTCGGTCCGGAGATCGCGGGCGACCCACTCCCCGAGGATCGCCATGTAGCGCAGGCGCACGAGCGCCGAGGCCTGGCGCACGAGGTACACCAGCGCCATCGCCGTCACGGCGATCCAGGCGATCCATGCCCCGTCCTCCGCGGCCATCGTCCCGTCCTGCACCGGCCGCACCACCGAGTCGATGAGGTACCCCGCCAGGTACGGCGGCACGAGGCTCACCGCGGTGATGAGCGTGGCCGCGACGAAGCCGATCGCCACCTGCCTCCGGTACCGCCCCAGATAGCCGAGCAGCCGCCAGAGCACGGCGGACTCCCGTCCCGCCACGAGCGCCTGGGCCTCCCGGATGGGGGCCGCCACGCTCGCCGCGTACTCGTCGTCGGCGTCGGTCGTCGGCACGCTGCGCCCCTCGAGCTCCTGCTCGAGCACGAAGCGGATGTTCTCCACCGCGCGGCGCTGCCGGTGCGTGTAGCGCACCACGCCGAGCGCGGGCTCGTCGGGCTCGCCGAGGAGCGTCAGCGTGCTGCCGGACAGGCCGGGTGTCTCGCGCACGGCCCGCACGTCGGCGCGCGCGAGGGTGTGCACCCGCCAGGCGGTGTCCGTGCCGGCGTCGCCGGAGGTGTCCTTCGGCGCGTCCGGACGGGCGATCGCCACGTCGCGCTCGCCGAGCGCGAGCCACGCCTCGCCGAGCCGCATGCCGGCGTCGAGGTCGGTCAGGGCATAGAGCTGAACCGGGCGGCCGCCCCACGCGCCCTCGATCGCCGCGCGGACCTCGGCGGGCATGCGGACCGGCTGGTCCGTGTACCGCTCGATGATCCGGCGGTCGATCGTGTTCTGTGTCGTCTCGTTCATCGGTCGTTCCGTGGTTCCGGGCCTCTCGGCCCGCGTTGGGCAACAAAAAATCCGGGCTCCCTGACCGCGTGGGGCGGCGGAAGACCGGATACTCTGCCTCTACTATGGTTCTAGTTAATTCAGGTATCCGCCTCCCGCCGATCGAAGATCGGCGCCTGGACCCACCGGCTCGCGAGGTACGACGACCGCGCGCGTACCCGGACCGCGCCCGTCATGACGACGGGTCGGCCGGAGCCGGCAGCGCTGTGAATGGTCGGTCGCATCGCGCGTCCTGGAACGATGGAAATCGGGCGCGCCCGGTTGCCCGCCCGTGGGCGGACGCTCGGGGCGCCGGTCTGTCTAGTTAGGTACGGAGCGGCCGACGGTCAAGTTTCCCCTTCGCCGTCCCGGCCCCCTCCCCGCCCGCCGCTCTCCACCGATCAGCTCGGCGGGTGCACCCCCATCGGCTCGAGCGAAGGACCTCCGTCGGCGTCGGCGAGGTCCCGCGCGGTGCGATACACGAGTCGCACGATGCGCGTCATCTTCTCGTACTCGATCCGCTCGGGATCGTCGAAGGGCGTGTGGTAGTCCGGGTGGAGCCCCGTGTGGAACCAGACGGCCGGGACCCCGCTCTGCAGGAACGGCCAGTGGTCGGAGCGGCGGAGCAGGTTGGAGGCGTTGTTGTCGTAGCGGGAGCGCAGCGTCAGAGCCCGGTCGATCGAGCCCTCCTCGGCGAGCGCCGCGTTGGCGGCCGCGACCGCGCCGGCGAGCTCGGGCGTGCGGCTGTAGCCGAGGATGTTGATCGCGTTGGCGTTGGACTCGGCGGTCTGCACCTCGAGGCCGCGGAAGCGTCCGCCCCCGTCCGCGGGCACTTCCTCGTGGCGCCCGATCATGTCGAGGTTCAGCTTGGCGACCGTCCGATCCAGCGGGATCACCGGTCGCTCGGTGTAGTGCCACGCGCCGAGCAGCCCTCGCTCCTCGGCGTCCCACACGGCGAAGAGGACGGAGCGTCGGGGGCGCCGACCCTCCTCCGCCGCGCGGGCGAACGCACCGGCGACCGCCATCACGCCGACCGTCCCCGACCCATCGTCGTCGGCGCCGTTGTAGACCGTCTCGCCGTCCGTGCCGTTGTGGTCGTGGTGCGCACCGACGATCACGACCTCGTCGGCCACCTCCGGGTCCGATCCGCGCACGAGGCCGAGCACGTTGCGCCCCGGAGTCACGTTCCGGCGCACGCTGGTCCGGAAGCTCGCGTACGCTCGCACCGGCGCCGTCACCCCGTGGCCGTCCGCGGAGGCCTCCGCGGCCGACGCCAGCTCACCGAGTGACACCGCGGTGTTCGCCAGGAGCTGCTCGGCCAGCGCGACGGAGATTTCGGCCGCGGGAATCGTCACCCGCTCCGCCCAGACGCCGAGAGAGAACCGCTCGATCCGACGGCGCTCCGCCGGCCACTGGGCGTCGTGGTAGCCCGCCCAGTCGTCGATGTCGCCTCGATTCTGGACGTCGCGCACGAAGAGGATGCCCCTGGCGCCACGCTCCTGCGCGGCCAACGCCTTGCGCCACGTACGCGACGCCTCGGCGGTGACCACACCGTCAAACGGGCTCGCAGGGTCCGCGACGCCGGGCTCGCGGTCGAGCACGAGCACGATGCGCCCCGTGACGTCCACACCCCGATAGTCGTCCCAGCCGAGCCTCGGCTCGACGATGCCGAAGCCGGCGAAGACGACCGGCCCGGACGCCTCGCCGGCGGCGCCGGCGTTGGACGGCGTCCACCCCTGCCCCGGGGCGAGCGCGCCCCCGCCGACGTCGAGCCGGTCGCCGCCGGCCAGATCGAACCAGACGAGGTCGAAGCGCTGGTCGTAGCCGCCGTCATCGCCGACGGGCTCGAGCCCGAGGCTGGAGAAGCGGTCGGCGATACAGTCGGAGGCCTCGTCGAGCGACGGCGTGCCGACCAGCCGACCCGCCATCGAGTCCGCCGACAGCGCATGCAGATCCGCGCGCAGCGCCTCCTCCGTGATCGTCTCGACGAACGGGGTCCGAGCCTCGCCCCCGCAGGCGGTGACGGCGGCGAGCGCGACGGCTGCCGCGAGGCGGCGGAGGGTGCGTGCGAAGCGAGCCATGAGATCCTCCCGGAGCGGTGCGGCCCCCGACCGCGGCCGGCCGGGCGCGCCGGCCAAGATGGCGACGGCCTCGCGCGGCGGCGAGCCGGGTCGGCTCGACGGGAGCGGTCCGGGCGAGCGCCCGGGCAGGCCCCCCTTCGGCCGGCGGCCGCCGGCTCAGGCAGGGTCGGCCGAAAGCTCGGCCAGTGCGTCGAGCTCGTCGCTCCGCACCCGGTCGGCTTCCTCCAGCGCCTCCTTCATCTCCGGGCACACCTCGCAGACGAGGTCCAGGTCGGCGCGGCGGAGCTCGTACAGCGCGCACGGCGTCACCGCACGACAGGTGGCCCGGCGCGGCCCCCCGTGCAGGAGCGCCATCTCGCCGAAGAACTCACCGGCCATGAGCGTCGCGATGTCGTGCGAGACGCCCCCGTCCTCGCGCGTGACCCGGATGACGCCCCGCGCGATCAGATAGAGCGTGGTGCCCGGCCGGCCCTGGGTGACGATGCGATCACCCGTCGGCGCCGTCCGGAGCCGCAGCTTCTCCGCGACGACCTTGAACTCCTCCCTCGGCAGCCCCGAGAAGAACGGCACCTTGTTGAGCAGCTCCTCGGGCCCGACGACGAGCTTCTCCGCGTCCGAGGTCCGGAGCGACGCGAGCTCCCGTCGCATCTGGACGAGCATCCCCTTCGCCACGCCCTCGGGGATCGTGCCGGCCATCACGCGCTCCTGGATCTCGTCCTCTCCCGCCTGGAGGGCCAGCCGGTCCGCCAGGCGTCGCTGGGCGGCGGCGACGAACTCGGGGAAGAGCTCGGCGGTCTGGTCCAGCCGGGCGCGGGCCTGCTCATGCCAGTACGTGTAGTAGGCCCGGAGCTCGTCGACGACCTCTTCGCGCGCGCCGATCGTCTCGCCGAGCTGCGCCAGATCCTTGAGCGCCCGCTCGCCGCCCCGGTACCGAGCCCACGCCACCTGGTAGTCCCGGGCGGCCCGCACCGCCCGGAGCCGCTCGATCCGCGGGCGGAGCCCGGGCACGCGTTCCAGCAGCCGGTACACCATCGTCTCGAGGCGCTCGCCCGAGGGGGGGTGCAGCGTGAACTCGGGGACCTTCCCCTCGTGACGCACGCTCTCGATCTGGAGGTCGAGCGAGTGCACGAGGTTGCGATAGGCCCGCTCGCTCAGATGCCCCACCGTCAGCATGTGGTAGTACTGGCTGCGTTCGGCCGCGAAGCAGCGCAGGTAGAGGAGTCGCCGCTCCTCGTCCCGGTCGAGCCCCTCGAGCCGGAGCTTCTCCAGCGACGACCGCTCGCGCTCGAGTGCCTCGGCGGCCCGCTTGCGGAGCTCCGCGGCGATCCGGCGGCTGAAGAGCCCGCCTTCCTCGAGCTCGGGGATCTCCGCCAGCGTCCGGGCCCGCGCGGCGATCTGCGCCTCGAGCTGCGCCAGTCGGTCGGAGAGCGGAGGAAGGTCGAGCCGGAAGTACCGGACCACCCGTTCGATGGTGAACGTCTGGACGATCAGGGAGACGAGGACCGCCCCGGTGGTCAGCGAGATGAGGAGCTCGCGACTCCCCACCGACTCCGGCAGCGAGAGCGCGATCGCGAGCGCCACGCCACCACGAACCCCGCCCCACACGATGACGGTCTGGTAGCCCCGGTCGATCGGCTCACCGCCCGAGAGCCGGGTGGCCACCGGCAGCAGCGTGTAGACCGCCAGAGCGCGGGACACGAACATCGCCACGACCACGCCGACGAGGATCGGCAGAGACGCCACCAGCGCGCCGAAGTCCACGGTCAGGCCCACCAGGACGAAGATCAGCCAGTTGGCCAGCCCGGCGAAGTACTCCCAGTACGAGTCGAGCGCGGTCGAGACGGAGGGGGAGATCTTCGCCCGGCCCCAGCCGCCGATCACGAGCCCCGCCGCCGCGACCGCCATGACCCCGCTGAGCTCGAAGGTCAGCTCTCCGAGGTAGAAGGCCAGGTAGGC
>CALJLC010000459.1 GCA_937982605.1 uncultured Gemmatimonadales bacterium
TCTATCTGCGCGGCGAGCGACTCGTCCTCTCCGACTTCCTTCCGATTCTGGAGGACGCCGGCCTGCGCGTGCTGGCCATGAAGCCGTACGAGCTCGGTGAGCCGGAGGACCCGGACGCCACCATCTACGTCTTCGCCGTGCTCGACCGCGCCGGGTCTCGCCTCGACGTCGACGCAGTCGGTGACCTCCTCTCCGAGGCGCTGCTCGCGGCCCGCGCGGGCGACGCCGTCAGCGACACCCTCAACGCGCTCGTGGTGGGTGCGGGGCTGCACTGGCGCGAGATCGACGTCCTGCGCGGCTTCGCCGGGTACGCCTTCCAGATCGGGGCCGTGCCCAGCCGCAGCGCGCTACCCAACGCCCTGGTGCGCTACCCCGGGATCGCGGCCGAGCTCTTCGACCTCTTCCGCATCAAGTTGGACCCGTCCTCGGGCGCCTCGCGCGAGGACCGGCTCTCCGCCGTGGACGACATCCGGAGCGCCTTCCACGCGTCGCTGCGCGGCGTCGCGCTCCTCTCGGAGGACCGGGCGCTGCGCCGGCTCGAAGAGGTGATGGGCCGGGCCATCCGGACCAACTACTACCGGCACGGCGCCAAGGAGCCGACGCGCCGCTCCGGCGGGGTCCCCTACATCTCGTACAAGTTCCTCGTCGGCAGCCTGGAGAACTCCCGGCCGACGGAGCTCCTCTTCGAGGTGTGGGTGCACTCGGCGCGGATGGAGGGCGTCCACCTCCGAGGTTCGACGGTGGCCCGGGGCGGCATCCGCTGGAGCGACCGGCCGGACGACTTCCGCAAGGAGATCCTCGGGCTGGTCAACACGCAGATGGTGAAGAACGCCGTGATCGTGCCGGGAGGCTCGAAGGGTGGCTTCATCACCCGGCGCACCCTCGACGACCCCGAGGCGCGCTTCGAAGAGGGCAAGGCCCAGTACCAGACGCTCGTCCGCGGCCTCCTCGACATCACCGACAACATCGTGGACGGCCGCACGGTGCCTCCGGAGGGGGTCGTCTGCTTCGACCCGCCGGACCCGTACCTCGTCGTGGCCGCGGACAAGGGCACCGCGACGTTCTCGGAGCTCGCCAACGGCGTCTCGGCCGAGTACGGCTTCTGGCTCGGCGACGCCTTCGCCTCCGGCGGCTCGAACGGCTACGACCACAAGGCCGTCGGCATCACCGCTCGGGGCGGCTGGGAGTGCGTGAGACGGCACTTCCGGGAGAAGGGGAAGGATATCCAGAGCGAGCCCTTCACCGTGGCCGGCATCGGCGACATGAGCGGCGACGTCTTCGGCAACGGGATGCTCCTCTCCGAGCAGATCCGGCTGATCGCCGCCTTCGACCACCGCCACATCTTCATCGATCCCGATCCGGACCCCGCCCCGACGTACGCCGAGCGCAAACGCATGTTCGAGCTCGGCCGTTCGAGCTGGGCGGACTACGAGCAGAGCCTGCTGAGCACGGGCGGCATGATCGTGCCGCGTGGGGCCAAGGAGGTCGAGCTGACCCCGGAGGCCAGGCGCGCGCTCGGCATCAAGGACGAAGAGGAGGCGCCTACCGACGGCGAAGCGCTCATCCGGGCCGTGCTCAGGGCGCCGGTCGAGCTGCTCTGGAACGGCGGCATCGGCACGTACGTGAAGTCCCGGTCCCAGACCGACGCGGCCGCGGGCGATCCCTCGAACGACGCCGTGCGCGTGAACGTTGACGAGCTTCGTTGCGACGTCGTCGGCGAAGGCGGCAACCTCGGCTTCACGCAGCGTGCGCGCATCGAGTACGCGCTGCAGGGTGGACGCATCAACACCGACGCCCTGGACAACTCGGGCGGCGTCGACATGTCGGACCACGAGGTGAACCTCAAGATCCTCCTGGCGCCGGCCGTCCGGGACGGCACGCTCACCCCGGAGCGCCGGAACGCGCTGCTCGAGGAGCTCACCGAAGCGGTCGCCGAGCTGGTGCTCGACAACAACCGCTCTCAGAGCCTGGCGATCTCCCTCGACGAGCTTCGGGCGAAGGAGTCGACCGACGACGTCCGGGATCTCATGTACGCGCTCGAGAAGGCGGGGGAGCTCGACCGCGCCGCCGAGGGCCTCCCCTCCAGCGACGTGCTGTACGAGCGGCGGGAGCGGGGGCAGGCGATGGCCCGGCCGGAGCTCTGCGTCCTCCTGGCGTACGCAAAGCTCTCGCTCAAGTCGCGGCTGCTCTCCAGCGGTCTCCCCGACGACCCGGTCACGGAGAGCTACCTCCTCGGATACTTCCCCCCGGCCGCGATGATGGCGGCGGGGCAGGACAACCTCTCCGGGCACCGGCTGCGCCGCGAGATCATCACGGCGCAGGTGACCAACGACCTGGTCGACCTCATGGGCTCGGGCTTCGTCACGCGCCTCATGCGCAACTCCGGACGGAGCGCCGAGGACGTCGTCCGCGCCTGGCTGGTGGCGTCCCGCCTGGCCGACCATCGGGCGCTGCTCGGGCAGATGGCGCAGCAGGCGAACCCGCTCAACGCCCGGCTTTCCTACCGCTGGCTCCTGGGGCTGGCCCGGGTGCTGGAGCGGACCACGCGGTGGGTGCTCCAGAACGTCGAGGTCGGGCACCCCTCCGCCGACATCGTCGACCAGAACCTCGCGGGCCTCGCGGAGCTGAGGGAGTCGTTCGGCGAGGTCGTGCGCGGAGAGGACCGCACGCTCTTCGAGGCGCGGGTGCGCGAGATCCAGGAGCTGGGAGCGGATGCGGCGTTCTCCCGTCGGCTGATCACCCTGCGCTTCCTGGACCAGCTCCTCGAGATCCTCGAGATCTCGCGGGAGACCGGTTTCGCTCCGGTCGTCACGGCGCACGCCTACTACCAGACGTCGGAGTCCTTCGAGGTGCCCTGGCTCCGTCGACGTACCTACGCGGCCGCGGGGCAGGGCCAGTGGGAGCAGCGTGCCGCCCAGGTGATCTCGGACGACCTGTCCCGTGCGCACCGCCGGCTGGCGGTGGCGCTCCTGCGCCGCACTCCGGTGGAGGGGCTGGCGCAGGCGCCGGACTTCCTGGCGGCGCTCAAGCCCCACGAAGTGGAGCGCTTCCGAGGCATCGTGAGCGAGCTGCAGCAGGAAGACGCCACGGGCCTCGCGGCGATGTCCGTGGCGACCCGTGAGCTCGGGGACACCGCGGAGCGGGTCTGGCGCGCCTCGGAGCCGGAGGAGACCGCCTGATGCGACGGGCGGGCTTCACCCTGGTCGAGCTCGCCGTCGTCGTCGGCCTCGTGGCGGTCGTGACCGGGGTCGGGGGCCTGTACTTCTCCGGATACTTCCAGCGCAGCTCGGCTCGCCGGGCCGCCCAGATCTTCGCCCAGGATCTCCTGGCCGCCCGGAGCTACGCCGTCCGCTCGCAGGAGCCGGTCGTGATCCGCTTCTACGAGGGGACGCGCTGGTACGAGGTCGAGAGCCAGTCGACCGCCACCGAGATCGCCCGACGCCGCTTCGCGGGCAACGGAGACATCGACCTGGCCGCCGTCACGCTCGACGTCGCGGGAGACACGCTCGTCTTCAGCGCGCGTGGCGTGGCGGACATGAGTGGGGCCGGGGGCCCGCTCGGGACCGCCACATTTTCTTCCGGGGCCGTGACCTACACCGTATCGTTCAACGGTATGGGCGCTTCGAAGATCGACCGGACTTGAGAAGCGGCTGCGCGTCATGCTCGACCGCACGCCGCCCGCGCGGCTTCACCCTGATCGAGGTGGTCGGCGCGCTCGTCATCTTCTCCGTGGGCGTGTTGATGGTCATGGGCGCCGGGAGCGCGCTCACGACGCAGCTGCGCTACTCGGGGGCCCGCTCGGAGATCGTCGTGCTCGCGAACGCCCGGGTCGATTCCGTCGAGGCGATCCCCTTCGACTCCCTGACCGCCGGAATCCAGCGGGACACGGTGACCGTGCAGGGCTGGTCGTACGAGCGGGCGGTCTCGGTGACGCTCCTGACGCCGGTCCTCGGCCGGGTCGAGGTGAGCCTTTCTCCGGTGGACAGCGCCGGTCCCTCCCACTCCGTGACCTCGTACACCTCCGCGGTCTGGTAGGCGCGGGGGCGGGGCGGGGCCCGGCCGGCGGCACGGGCGGCTTCACCCTCGTCGAGACGCTCATCGCCCTGGTGCTCTCGTCCTTCATCCTGCTCCTGGTCGGCCACGCCTTCCTCGTGCAGAACGAGTTCTACGCGCGGCAGACGCTCCAGGTGGGCGTGCAGGACAACGCCCGCGCGGCGACCGAGCTCGTGGCGCGCGAGGTGCGAAACACCGGCACCGACGGCGTGGTCGTGGCCGGCGCCCGCACGCTGACGGTCCGCTCGCCGATGACGATCGGGGTGGTGTGCCACCGGGAGAACGGCACGACCGCGGACGTGCAGACCGAGGGCGGGCCGGCCGGTCTGGAGACGGGGGCGGTCGCGGGCATCGCCCTGCGCAACGACTCGACGTGGGAGTACCAGACCGCGTCGTGGGCCTCGCTCGACGGCTCCGACGTGCAGTCGGCGAACAACTGCGCGGTCAACGGAGCGGACACGGTCGGCGCCCGCACGGACTTCCACCGGCTGGTGGGGCTCGGTGTGTTCAGCGCGGGGCTCGCGGAGCGCGACGTCTTCATGCTCTTCCGGGAGACGACGTTCTCCATCCGGCCGTCGGTGCTCGATCCGACCACCCTCGGTCTCTTCCGCACCGACAACGGCGGCACACCCGTGGAGTTCGCCACCGGAATCGACACCACCGCCGCGTTCAGCTACCACACGTCGGCAGGCTCGTACGTCGACACCGTGGCGGCTTCGTCGCTGGGCAGCGTGGACGCCGTGCGCATCACGCTCGACGCCCGCAGGCCGCCCGCCACCGGCGGGAGGGACGACGTGACCTTCGGGTGGTCGGTCACCGTGCCGCTCCGGACGGTCCGGGAGGGAGGCAACTGATGCGCCGGCCGGGGGAAGGCGGCTTCGTGCTCGCCGTCGTGGTCTTCATGCTGTTCTCGATCTCGATCGCGGCGGCCACCGGCTACATCCTGGTCTCGTCCGAGTTCTCGCTGTCGCGCCATTCCGGTGACGGGGCCCAGGCGCTCGTCCTGGCCCGGGGCGGGCTCGAGCGCTATGTCGCCGATGCGCTCGGGACGCTGGCCGACCCGGCGACGTACGCCATGGGCTGCGGCCTGGCCACC
>CALJLC010000460.1 GCA_937982605.1 uncultured Gemmatimonadales bacterium
CGGCGTGGAGCCGAGACGCACCGTGGCCCGCGCCGAACCGGTCGAGTCCGTCGGCTGCGCCGCCGTGCCCGCGATGGCCGCGTCGCCCTCCTCGACGCGCCAGGTCACGACGCGCCCGCGGACCGGGAGCTGGCTGGCCAGCGAGCGCACGACGACGTGGAGCTGCGTCGGCAGCGTCTGATCCACCGTGCCGTACTGGCTGTCGCCTCCCGCCACCAGCACCTCGACCGCGGCGGAGACCGCGCAGGCAGCCGAGACGCCCGCGGCCAGCGAGCGCGCCCGCGCCGTCGTCACCGGCCCTGCCTCGGAGCCCGCTGCAGCGAAAGCAGGTCGATGATCGGCGCGCCGGTGAGCGCCGAAGAGCCGGTGCGGACCCGGCCGGTCACCTCGATCCGTTCCAGGGGCAGGAGGCCGTCCACCTCGCCCAGCCGCTCGGCGGGAACCGCGACGTAGACGAACGGGCCGTCCGCGCCCCCGAAGCGACCGAGCAGGAACGGCTCGCCCTCGAAGAAGTCGGTGCGGACCGCCTCGGCCCGCTCCAGCGAGATGAACTGGATCGTCCACGCGACCACCCGGCCCGCGTAGCGATCCGGCTCGGCGCGGAGCACGTCCGGCGCGAGCGCCTCGGGCTCGGCCGTCACGGCCTCGGCGGCCGCGTCTTCGGAGACCGGGAGCCACATCCACCCTTCCAGCCGGACCCGTGCCCAGCTGCCCTCGCGGCGTGTCACCTCCACCTCCCCCGCCGGCGTGGCGACCGCGAGGGTGTCCCCATCGGGAGCCGAGAGGATCGGGCCGCCGGCGGCCGGGCGCTGGAAGCCACCGGGAACACGAGCGGCGGGACCGGCGCGCGCCGGCGCGGGCGCCTCGGTCACGGCCGCGGGAGGCGCGTCGGCGGAAGCCGCCGCCACCGACGCGGACCAGATCCAGCCGAGTCGCGACACCCGGGCCCAGGCCGGGTCGCGTCCCAGCTCCTCGAGGAGCGCACCCTCCGCCAGCCGCCCGAGGATCGTGCCCGACGGCCCGGAACGCAGGTTCTCCCCGCCGTCCTGCGAAACCACGAGGTCGAAGGCCGCGTCGTCGCTCGCCTGGAGCGAGCGCAGCCACACCCACCCTTCCAGTTCGACCTGAGTCCAGTTTCCTTCCGTGCCGAGCACGCGAAGGGACGTGCCGGGATCCAGGCGGGCGAGGACGACCCCGTTCGGCTCGCGGCGGAAGTTCTCCTCCGCGCGCACCACGACCCGGTTCTGGGCGTCGCTTCGCCCCGGTGCCACGAGAAGAGCCCCTCCGGCGAGGAGCAACGCCCGGCGGAAGGGCCTACGTCGAAGTCGCATCGGGTGGGAAACGATCGCCTCGAGGCGGTGTTACAACCTGCGGTCCGAGCGCCGCAAGCCGAATTACCCCAAGAATTTGCCCGGGACGCCGAGAGGCGTCAATCATTCTGAACCTCGTTGGGAGAGGAGTCGGATCCCTCCATGCGGACGTCTCTCTACGCGCGGGTCGCGGCATTGTTCGCCTGCGGCGCCCTGCTCACCGCCCCGGTCGCCGGGCAGACCATCCCCTCGCCGTACCGCTATCTCGAGGAGCGCCAGGAGGTCGGCGTGCTCGTGGGGTACATGAACATCGCCAACGGTCGCTTCAACTACGGGCCGAAGGACGGGACCCTTCTCGGCGTCCGCTACGGCATCGAGCTCTCGGGGCCGCTCTCCTTCGAGGGCGTCGTCCAGTACCTCGACGGCACGCGCTGGGTCGTCGACCCCGCCCGCCCGGAGGGGGACCGCCGGATCGGGGAGGTGGCCGCCGACGTCACGACCGTCGAGGCCCGCCTCAAGTTCACCGCGACGGGCCGTCGGTCGTGGCACCACATCAGCCCGTTCATCGGGTTCGGCGGCGGGATGGCGCTCGACGCCTCCCCGGAGTCCGACCTCGACCGGACGCTACTCGCCGACGACCGTTTCGACTTCGGCACGAGCTTCTTCGGCACCTTCTCCGGCGGCGTGCGCTGGTTCGCGACCGACCGTTTCACCGTCCGGAGCGAAGGGGTCCTTTCCCTGTGGAAGATCGACACGCCGCCGGGCTACGCCGATCCGGACCGGGGCTTTCCGGAGGTGTCGGGGGGTGAGTGGCTCCTCGGCAGCGCGGTGACGCTCGCGGTCCTCTGGCGCTGGTGACCGAGCCCGCCGCCCGAGCTTCTCGCTTCGAGCGCCGGGAGGCCGACTGGCTCCCGGTCGCGGACGCCATCGCGCGAACGGTCGCCGCGGCCGCGCCGCTTCCCGAGGTGACGGTGCCGCTCCTCGAAGCCGAGGGGCGCGCGCTGGCCGAGGACGTGACGGCGGAGACGACGCTGCCGCCGTGGGACAACAGCGCCATGGACGGCTACGCCGTGCGTGCGCGCGACGTCGAGGGCGCGGCGCCGGAGCGCCCGATTCGGCTCCCCGTCGGCGGCGTGGTCCGCGCCGGGGGTGATGCGGGCACGGTGCTCGAGCCGGGCCAGGCCGTCCGGATCATGACCGGAGCCCCGATCCCCGAAGGCGCCGACTCCGTGATCCGCGTCGAGGACACCGACGGGGAGGCGGACACGGGATTCGTGGAGATCCGCTCGGACCGCGACATCGGCCGGCACGTGCGCGCCGCGGGCCAGGACATGCGCGCGGGAACGCTCCTCGTGGCCGCCGGCCGTGCCATCTCGCCCGGCGTGGTGGGGGTCCTGGCCGCCGCGGGCCGGGCTCGCGTGCGCGTCCGCCGACGACCCGTCGTGGCGCTCCTGTCGACCGGAGACGAGCTGCGGACTCTGGACCGGTACGACGACGTCCGGTCCGGTCTGGGCGTACCCGAGAGCAACGGACCGATGCTCGCCGCGATGGCCCGGGCGATCGGCGCCGAGCCCGTGTCGCTCGGCATCGCGGCGGACGACCCGGAGGCGCTGCGCCGAAGGATCTCCGAGGGGCGGCACGCGGACGTGCTCGTGACGATCGGAGGCGCGTCGATGGGCGAGGCGGACCTCGTGAAGGGCGTGCTCGACGGCATGGGCTTCGAGCTCGACTTCTGGCGGGTCCGCATGCGACCGGGCTCGCCGGTCAGCTTCGGGTGGCTCCCGGTCGAGGGCCGGCGTCAGGCCGTCTTCGGCCTCCCGGGCAACCCGTCGTCCGCGTTCGTGACCTTCGAGCTCTTCGTGCGCCCCTTCCTCCTCCGGCTCGCCGGCCACGCGCAGCTCCGTCGGCGCATCGTGCCGTGCGTGGCCGGGGAGCGCATCGACACGCCCGCGGCGCTGACCTACTTCCAGCGTGTCAGGGTCCGGGCGCGGGACGGGGCGCTGACCGCCTTCCTCACCGGGCCCCAGCTCTCCGGGCTCGTCACCGGGCTGGCCAGCGCGGACGGGCTCGCCGTGATCGAGCCGGAGCGCTCCGCAGTGGAGGCGGGGGAGACGGTCGACGTGCTCCTCCTCGACCCCGGGCCGGCCGGGGAGCCGGACGAGGCGGGCGCGGACGACGGGGGGCCGATGGGGTAGCGGCGCGCCGCCCCGCGTACGGCATCCGCCGGCTCGCGAGGCTCGGCGTCGTGGCGCTGGCGGTTGCCGCGTCCGGGTGCAGCCTCCCCCGGTGGCCTGTCCAGGCCGACCTCTCGTCCGGCTTCGGCCTCCGCTTCATGGGGATCCGGCCCGACGTGCACCGCGGGATCGATCTGGACGTTCCCAGCGGGACGCCCGTGCACGCCATGGCGTCCGGACGGGTCCGCTTCGCCGGGGTGATGCGCGGATTCGGCAACGTCGTGTGGATCGACCATACCGCCGGCCTGCTCTCCGTGTACGCCCACCTCTCGGAGATCCGCGTGCGGCAGGGAGACTCGGTCGGCACCGGAGACGTGATCGCGCTGTCCGGCGCGTCGGGCAGCGTCACCGCGCCGCACCTGCACTTCGAGGTATGGCGCTGGGGAAGACCGGTCGACCCGATCCCCGT
>CALJLC010000461.1 GCA_937982605.1 uncultured Gemmatimonadales bacterium
CGACGTGGACGTCGTCGCCTTCCGCGCCAACCTGCGCGCCTGGTTCGAGCACCCGATCCGCGGCATCCTGATCTCGGGCTCGACCGGCGAGTCCGTCTTCCTCGACGACGAGGAGCGCCGCGTGCTCGTCGAGGCCGCGGCCGACGTGGTGCCCGCCGAGGGGCTGGTGATCGCCGGCACGGGCTCGGAGTCGACACGCCACACGATCCGCCTCACGAAGGAGGCTGCCGACGCGGGCGCCGACGCGGTGCTCGTGAGCCCGCCCGCGTACTACAAGGGGGCGATGACGCCGGCGGTGCTCGCGCGCCACTACACCGCGGTGGCGGAGGCCTCCCCGGTGCCGGTCATGATCTACCAGGTGCCGCTCCGGCTCTCGACGCTCGAGTTCCCGACCGGCCTCGTCGGCGAGCTCTCGCAGCACCCCAACATCGTCGGCATCAAGGACTCGCGCGGGAAGCTGGAGCTCGTGGCCGAGCTCGTCGAAGCGACCGCGGACGACTTCCATGTGCTGGTGGGCAGCGGCGCGATCCTCTTCGGCGCGCTCGGTGCCGGGGCCCGGGGCGGGATCGTGGCGGTCGGGCTGATGGCGCCGGCCGAGGCCGCCGGGATCTCGGTGGCGTGGGCGGAAGGGCGCTCGGCCGACGCGGGCAGCCTCCAGGAGCGCATCGCGCCGGTCCACCAGAAGATCGTGGGTGGGATGGGCGTGCCCGGAGTGAAGGCCGCCCTCGATCTCCTCGGGCTGCGCGGCGGAGCCCCGCGAGCCCCGCTGGCGGCGGCGAGCGAGGAGCGGATCTCGGAGATCCGGGGCATCCTCGCCGAGGCGAAGCTGCTGGAGGGCGTGCCCGCCTGACGCGGACCCACCGCCGGGCGGCAGCCCGCTCCGGGTCGGCCGCGTCGGCGAGCCGTCCGGCCCGTCGGGCGCGCGCCTCGCAACCCGCGGGCTGATTCGGCCGTCTCACGGAATGTGGTGAGAGGGACGGTTGCGGCCATTTGTTCTACACTGTATAAGAAACCATGAGCTCTGAGCGGCGGAGTCGGGTCGAGCGGATGTGGCTGGCGGTGCTCCGCCTCGTCACGCCCGAACCGCATCGCGACGCCCTGCTCGGTGACGTCGAGGAAGAGCTCGCAGCGCGGACCCGCCGGGACGGGAGCACCGCCGCCAGACGCTGGCTGGCCGGGCAGGCGCTCCGCTCCGTGGGGCACGGCGTCCGCCATGCCGTCGGGGAGGTGCCCCGACGGCTGCATACGATCAACCTGGAAGGGGAGGGTGTGGCGATGTGGACGAAGGAGCTCCGACTCGCGATCCGGGCGCTCGCGCGCCGACCGGGCCTCTCGGGCACCGTGGTGATCACGCTCGCGCTCGGCGTCGGCGCCACGACGGCACTCTTCGGCGTCTTCCGGGGCGTCTTTCTGGAGCCGCTCCCGCTCCCCGACTCGGACGAGATCGTCGTCGTCATGCAGACCGGCTCCTTCGGGTGCTGCGGCCCGTCGTCCGGGCCGGACTACGTGGACTGGGTGGAGCGGCAGCGCTCCTTCGACGACATGGCGATCCTCTCTCCGGGCTCGTACACGCTCACCGGCCTCGACGAACCGGAGCGGGTCTACGGAACGCGGGTCTCCGCGAGCGCGTTCGAGCTCCTGGGCGTGACGCCGCTCGCCGGCCGACCGCTCCTGGAGGATGACGGCACGGACGACGCGGTGGTGGTGCTCGGTCACGCGCTCTGGCAGCGGGCCTTCGGGGGCGCGCCGGACGCCGTGGGGCGCTCGCTGGAGATCGACGGCAGGGCGCGTACGGTGGTCGGCGTCATGCCCGCCGACTTCGACGTCCCGTCTCCGTGGCTCGGGACGCGGAGCCACGAGCTGTACCTCCCCTTCCTCCCGGCGGCGCTGGAGTCGTCGCGGGGCAGCCACTCGTTCCCGGTCATCGCCCGGATGTCCGACGGGGTGACGCTCGAGATGGCGCAGTCCGACATGGATCGGATCATGCGCGAGCTGGCGCAGGAGTACCCGCGCACGAACGCGGAGCGGGGGACGCAGGTCTTCGTGATGCACGACTACATGTTCGGGAGCCACGGAGACCAGCTCCTCCTCATCCTGGGCGCCGCGGCCCTCGTGCTCCTGATCGCGTGCGCCAACGTCGCCGGGCTGCTCCTGGCCCGCGGGGCCGCGCGCGAGGCGGAGCTGGCGGTGCGGTCCGCCCTGGGCGCCTCCCGGGGCACGATCGTCCGGCTCCTCTTCTCCGAGGCCGCGGTCCTGGCCGCGGCGGGCGGTGCGGCGGGCATCCTCGTGGCCTACCTGGGGATGGACGCCCTCAAGGCGATGCTCCCGTCCCGCATGCCGCGCATCCAGGAGGTGGCGCTCGACGCCACGGCCCTCGGCTTCGCGGTGGCGATCTCGGTGGGGACGGCGCTCGTCTTCGAGAAAATCCCGGCCCTGCTCGCGGCGCGGGCCGATCTGGCGTCCGGCGTTCGCGAAGGCGGCCGCGGGAGCCTCGGGTCGACCAAGGAGCGGGTGCGCGACCTCTTCATCGTGTCGCAGATCGCCGTGGGGCTCGTGCTCGCCCACGGCGAGGGGCTCGACCAGGTGAGGGTCTTCTCGATAAGCTTCGGCAGCCTGCCCGCGCTCACGCTCGCCGCGCGCCCCGACCCGCCAGATCACACCGTGCTCTTCGGCGGCTACGAGAGCTTCGACCGCAGCGT